>JAFKJZ010000353.1 GCA_017305815.1 Hyphomicrobiales bacterium | reverse complement strand
GCGCACCCGCTCGGCCTCCGGAATTCCTGGGCCATTGTCGGCGACCGAGACGACGATCTCGTTCTCGACCTGCCGCGCCGTCACCGCCACCGTCGGAGCCTCCACGACGGGTTCGCCGCTCGCGACATACTTGATCGCGTTGTCGAGCAGGTTGGCGAGAGCCTGGCTGATCAGTTCGCGGCTGCCGCTCAACGGCAGCGGCCCCTCGGCGGAAAGGGTGAGCGTGACCCCGGCCTCCTCCGCGACCGGCTCGTAGAACTCCACGACGTCGGCGGCGATCTGCGCCAAATCGAGCGGCCCGAGCGCTCCGTCCGGCGAGCCGGCCTCGACACGCGCGATCATCAGCAGCGCGTTGAAGGTGCGGATGAGCTGGTCGGATTCCTCGATCGTCGCCTCGAGCGCGGTGCGATAGGCCTCGACGTCCGCCGGCCCGGCCAGCGTCGTCTCGACCCGCGTGCGCAGGCGCGTCAGCGGCGTCTTCAGGTCATGAGCGATGTTGTCGGAGACGTCCTTCAGACCATGCAGCAGATGCATGATCCGATCGAGCATGGCATTCAGGTTTTCCGCCAGGCGGTCGAACTCGTCGCCGGCGGGCGTGATCTCCAGCCGGCCGGAAAGATCGCCCGCCATGATCTGGCGGCTCGTGGCGGTGACGGAATCGATCCGCTTCAGCACCCGCCGGCTGACGAAGAACCAGGAGACGAGCGCCAGGCAGATCAGCAGCACGACGGCGCTGATCATCGCCTTGCCGATCAGGTCGCGGATCCGTTCGATCTCGCTGATGTCGCGGCCGACCAGCATGCGGAAGCCGTTCGGCAGCGGAAGCACCTGCACCATGGCGATATGGTGGGTCGTCTCGCCTTCGAGGCGCTTGTAGGGAACCGTGACCGGGTCGAGGCCGCTCAGCTTCAGCAGCGCCGGCGGAACCTCGGTGACGTTGCCGGCGACGACGCGTCCCTGCGAGTCGGTGACGACATAGAGGCTGGCGCCGGGAACGCGACTGCGCTGCTCGATGGCGGCGACGATGCCCGTCAGGCCACTTCGCAGGCCCTCATCGGCCAGGATGCCGATCTCGGCCTCGATGGTGTCGCGGACCTGCTGGGTCAAGAAGCGGTCGGTCTCGCGCGTGATCCAGCCGACGAAGGCGATGGCGAAAACCGAGAAGACCACGAAATAGATCGCGGACAGCTTGAACGCGGTGGTGCGGACGACCTTACCGAACGCTGTCACGTACCATGTATCCCGCGCCCCGGACCGTATGCAGCAGCGGTTCCGAGAAGCCCTTGTCGATCTTGGAGCGCAGCCTGGAGATATGGACGTCGATGACGTTGGTCTGCGGATCGAAGTGATAATCCCAGACATTTTCCAGCAGCATGGTGCGGGTGACGACCTGGCCGGCGTGCTTCATGAGATATTCGAGCAGGCGGAATTCGCGCGGCTGTAGCGGGATGTTGATGTCGCCGCGCCGGACCAGATGGCTGAGGCGGTCGAGTTCGAGCTCGCCGACCTTCAGGACGGTCTCCGCCTCCCCGGGCTTGCGGCGGCGCGCCAGCACCTCGATCCGGGCCAGCAATTCGGCGAAGGCATAGGGCTTGGCGAGATAGTCGTCGCCGCCGGCGCGCAGGCCGGTGACGCGGTCGTCTACCTGGCCCAGCGCCGAGAGGATCAGCACAGGCGTGTCGTTGCCCTTGCGCCGGGTCTCCTCGACCAGCGTCAGGCCGTCCTTCTTGGGCAGCATGCGGTCGACGACGATGACGTCGTATTTGTTGGCATCGAGAAGGAACGCCCCCTCCTCGCCATCGGCCGCGTGGTCCGGCACATGACCGACCTCGCGCAACGCCTTCAAGAGGTAGCTGGCCGTCTCTCGATCATCTTCGACAAGCAGGATTCGCATGGCTTTACGTTAGACGCTTTTTGCAACCAGGGGCAGAACGCCGTCATCACAAAAAAGAGGCAGGCGGGATAACTCCCGCCTGCCAAAGCCCAGAGGAAACGCTGAGGGGCTCACACAGCGTCCCCTCGGGCTTTCAAGGCAGGTGCCTCAGGCCTTCCCGAAGGGAAGAGCCACGAAGCGAGTCTGGTCGCCAGACTTCACCCGCATCAGCACGGCCTTCATGCCCTGCTTCTTGGCATCGACGACTTCGCGCTCGACGTCGCCGGGACGCGTGACCTCACTTCCGCCGACGGCGAGGATGAGATCGCCCGTCTGGATGCCCTGCTCGGCCGCCGCGCCGTTCGGATCGACGTCGGAAACCACCACGCCCTTGCCGTCCGGCGCCGAGGACAGCGAGAGGCCGAGATCCGCAACCGAGGCGGCCTTGTCGGCAGCCGGCTTGGCGCTCGCCATCTTCTCGGAGCCGGGGAGCTTGCCGAGCTTGACGCTGACGTCCTCGGCCTTGCCGCCGCGCCAGATGCCGAGCTTGACCGTCGTGTCCGGCGAGTAGCCGGCGATGATCTGGGCCAGGTTGCGGGCGTCCTCGACGGTCTTGCCGTCGACGGTCAGGATCGCGTCACCCGACTTGATGCCGGCGGTCAGCGCGGGGCTGTCCTCCTGCGGCTCGCTGACGAGCGCGCCCTTGGCTTCCTTCAGGTTGAGACTGTCGGCGATCTCCTTGGTGATCGGCTGGATCTGGACGCCGAGCCAGCCGCGGACGACCTCGCCGTGGTCCTTCAGGTCCTTGATCACGCGCTCGGCGGTCGCGGCCGGAATGTCGAAGGCGATGCCGACGCTGCCGCCCGACGGCGAGTAGATGGCGGTGTTGATGCCGATCACTTCGCCGTTGAGGTTGAAGGTCGGTCCACCGGAGTGGCCCTTGTTCACGGACGCGTCGATCTGGATGAAATCGTCGTAGGGGCCGGCGCCGATCTCG
>JAFKJZ010000352.1 GCA_017305815.1 Hyphomicrobiales bacterium | reverse complement strand
GGGAGCCCGGTCGCAATTTCGACGTCGCCATCCTGCTCGACGGCGAGCCCGCAGCGGGCTACCGGGTGCCAGACGGCGTCCGCATCCTCCCGAACGACCTCGGCCGCTATGTCCCGGAGGGGCTTGAGAACACCGGCGCGGCGTGGGCGCGCATGTCGTTCACGCGCATGTTCGCGCCGATGGTCTTCGCCGGGACCTATGACCGCGCCCTCTATCTCGACGCGGATGTCAGCGTACTGGGGCCGGTATCGCCCCTGTTCGAGATGGACATGCGCGGTCTTCCCCTCGCCGCGGGCGAGGGGATGATGGACGAGGGGGCGTCCCAGCACGGCTTCGATGTCGGGCTCTACAAGAAGCGTCTCGGCATCACCGACGGCAGGACATTCAACTCGGGCCTGCTGCTCATGGATGTCGAGAAGTGGAACGCGCTCGATCATCGGGCGATGCTGCAAAGCTATGCGGCGTTCAAGCGCGAGAGCGCAGGGCCCGGCATCGGCATGTCGGGCGACCAGGACTATCTCAACTTCAGCCTGAAGGGCGCGTGGAACTGCCTCTCGCCGCGGTGGAACTTCCAGACCTTCCTGCTCCGGCTGGAGCTTGAATCGCTGATCGATCCGGCGATCGTCCACTATGTCGGGCCGAGGCGTCCCTGGGATGCGCGCCTGTTCCCGTTCGGCGATCATCACATCGCCTTCTACGATCAGGGCTTCGAGCGCATCGGCCTGAAGGAGCGGTCCGGCTTCCGGGCCGGCTCCTATCACTGGCACGCATTCTGCGACCAGTTGCGGCAGGCCGTCTACAATCACGCGATGCCGGCACGGAAGCGCGAGATGTTCGAGGAATGGTCGCGGATGCGGCGCGTCTTCAAACGGGCGATCCAGTCGCGGCTGGATGCGGGCCAGTATCAGGACGTGGTGCAGGGCATCAGCCGGATCGACCTGTCGGACGATCCGTTCGAGGCGACCGGCATCGAGGACGTGGTCTATTATCGCAAGCGCATACGCGTCAGGGCGGCAGTCTAGCGCGCGCCACGCCGCTTTCCGGCGCGAAGACTGTCCGGGCCGAATAGACGACGGGGCGGCCGCGCATCGATCGCGGCCGCCCCGGAGCCTGAATTATCCGCCTGTGGGCGGAAGCCCGTTTCTCAGCGGAACGCCACTTCGAGCACTTCGTAGGAGCGCTCGCCGCCGGGGGCGCTGACGGCGACTGTGTCGCCGGGGCCCTTGCCGATCAGGGCGCGCGCGATCGGCGACGAGATCGAGATGCGGCCGGAGCGGACGTCGGCTTCGAGGTCGCCGACGATCTGGTAGATCCGCTCTTCCTCGGTGTCCTCGTCGACGAGCTTGACCGTGGCGCCGAACTTGATCGTCTCGCCGGTCAGCTTGCTCACGTCGATGATTTCGGCGCGCGAGAGCTTGTCCTCGAGCTCCGCGATGCGGCCCTCATTGTGGCTCTGCGCTTCCTTGGCCGAGTGATATTCGGCGTTCTCCGAAAGGTCGCCATGCGCGCGCGCTTCCGAAATCGCCGCGATGATGCGCGGGCGCTCTTCCGAGGTCAGACGCTTCAGCTCCACTTCGAGAGCCGCATGACCGCCAACGGTCATCGGAACCTTTTCCATGGTCTTTCTGGCCTTTTCTTCCTTCTTGGCCCCGGCCCAGAAGGGCAGAAGCACAATAATTCAGGCGCCGGCGCCCAAGGGAGCCAGCCACCTGACTTCAAAAAACCGGAGGCGGCGCCGCCAGGCGCGGCGCGCTAGCCTCCGGGTACTTGCACGGCAAATTCCGCCTGCGAGTGTCGTCCACGATTGCGGCAAGCGCAAGGGGGATGCTTGCGGGCCGGATCGCGGCCCGCAAGCCCTCGGACTACTCGAAATAGGCCTGCAGCGGCCGGACTTCCAGGGTTCCGGTCGCATAGGCCTCGATGCCGAGCGACGCGGCGACCGCTCCGGAAAGGGTCGTGTAGTACGGCACCTTGTGGAGAAGCGCGGCGCGGCGCATCGAACGGCTGTCGCCGAGCGCGCGGGCGCCCTCGGTGGTGTTGAAGACCAGCTGCACGTCGCCGTTCTTGATCGCGTCGACGATGTGCGGGCGGCCTTCGGCGACCTTGTTGATCTTCGCGCAGGCGATGCGCGAGGCGGCGCATCGGCTCGACGATGCCGGCCTTGTCCGAATCGCGCATCGACACGAACACCGTGCCCGCCTTCGGCAGCGAGTTGCCGGCGCCGAGCTGGCTCTTGGCGAAGGCGACGGCGTAGTCGTAGTCGAGGCCCATGACCTCGCCGGTCGAGCGCATTTCCGGGCCGAGCAGCGTGTCGACGCCGGGGAAGCGGGCGAACGGGAAGACGGCTTCCTTGACCGCGATGTGGTCACGGCGCGCCGCCTTGAGATCGAAGCTCTCGAGGCTTTCGCCGGCCATGACGCGGGAGGCGATCTTCGCCACCGGCAGGCCGATGGTCTTGGCGACGAAGGGCACCGTGCGCGAGGCGCGCGGGTTCACTTCGAGCACGTAGATCTCGCCGTCCTTGATCGCGTACTGGACGTTCATCAGGCCGCCGACCTCGAGTGCCAGCGCCAGCTTGCGCGTCTGGTCCTCGAGGATGGCGATCGTCTCCTCGCTCAGCGAATGCGGCGGCAGCGAGCAGGCGCTGTCGCCCGAATGGATGCCGGCCTCCTCGATGTGCTCCATGATGCCGGCGACGAAGACCGTCTTGCCGTCGGCGAGCGCGTCGACGTCGACCTCGGTCGCGTCCGACAGGTAGCGGTCGAACAGCAGCGGGTTCTTGCCGAGCAGCGTGTTGATCTGGCCGGTCTTGTCGTTCGGGTAGCGGACCTTGACCTCTGCCGGCACCAGCTCCGGCAGCGTTCCGAGCAGGTAGTCGGACAGCGTGTCGTCGTCGCGGATGATCTGCATGGCGCGGCCGCCGAGCACGTAGGACGGGCGCACGACGAGCGGGTAGCCGAGATCGGCGACGACGAGGCGGGCCTGCTCGACCGAATAGGCGATGCCGTTCTTCGGCTGGCGGATGCCGAGCTTCACGAGCAGCTTCGAGAAGCGGTCGCGGTCTTCGGCGAGGTCGATCGCGTCGGGCGAGGTGCCGAGGATCGGCACGCCGGCCTCCTCGAGCGCCGCCGCCAGCTTCAGCGGGGTCTGGCCGCCGAACTGGACGATGACGCCGTGCAGCGTGCCGTTCGACTGCTCGACGCGGATGATCTCCAGCACGTCTTCCGACGTCAGCGGCTCGAAATAGAGCCGGTCCGACGTGTCGTAGTCGGTCGAGACGGTTTCCGGGTTGCAGTTGACCATGATCGCTTCATAGCCGGCATCCTTCAGCGCGAAGGCGGCATGGCAGCAGCAATAGTCGAACTCGATGCCCTGGCCGATGCGGTTGGGGCCGCCGCCGAGGATGATGACCTTCTTGCGGTCGGAGGGCTCGGCCTCGCTGACCGGCGCGCCGGTGAAGGGCGTCTCGTAGGTCGAGTACATGTAGGGGGTCGGCGAGGCGAACTCGGCCGCGCAGGTATCGATCCGCTTGTAGACCGGGTGGACGCCGAGCGAGACGCGCAGTGCCTTGATCTCGGCCGCGGTGGCGCCAGTCAGGTTGGCCAGCCGCTGGTCGGAGAAGCCCATCGACTTCAGGCGGCGGAAGCTGCCGGCCGTCTTCGGCAGGCCATGCGCGCGGACCTTCTGCTCCGTGTCGATGATCCCCTTGATTTCCTTGAGGAACCACGGATCGATCTTGCAGATCTCATGCACCTGCTCGACGGAGACGCCGAGGCGAAGCGCCTGGGCCGCCTTCAGCAGGCGGTCGGGCGTCGGCGTGCCGATGGCGGCGCGGATCGCGTTGGCGTCGTCGCCCTGGCCGAGGCCGGGGATCTCGATCTCGTCGAGGCCGGAAAGACCGGTCTCGAGGCCGCGCAGCGCTTTCTGCAACGATTCCTGGAAGGTGCGACCGATCGCCATGACTTCGCCGACCGACTTCATCGCGGTGGTCAGGACCGGCGAGGCGCCCGGGAACTTCTCGAAGGCGAAGCGCGGGATCTTGGTGACGACGTAGTCGATCGTCGGCTCGAACGAGGCCGGCGTGGCGCCGCCGGTGATGTCGTTCTCGAGCTCGTCGAGCGTGTAGCCGACGGCCAGCTTGGCCGCGACCTTGGCGATCGGGAAGCCGGTCGCCTTCGATGCCAGAGCGGAAGAGCGCGACACGCGCGGGTTCATCTCGATGACGATCAGCCGGCCGTCTGCTGGGTTGACGGCGAACTGCACGTTGGAGCCGCCCGTCTCGACGCCGATCTCGCGCAGCACCGCCAGCGAGGCGTCGCGCATGATCTGGTATTCCTTGTCGGTCAAGGTCAGCGCCGGCGCGACCGTGATCGAGTCGCCGGTATGGACGCCCATCGGATCGATGTTCTCGATCGAGCAGATGATGATGCAGTTGTCCTTCTTGTCGCGGACAACCTCCATCTCATACTCTTTCCAGCCGAGGACGCTTTCCTCGATCAGGACCTCGTCGGTCGGCGAGGCATCCACGCCGCTCTCGACGATGTCGATGAATTCCTCGCGCGTATAGGCGATGCCGCCGCCGGTGCCGCCCAGCGTGAAGGACGGACGGATGATGACCGGCAGGCCGATCTCTTCCAGAGCCGGCAGGGCCTCGGTGAGCGAATGGGCGAGACGCGAACGCGGCGTCTCCAGCCCGATCTTCGTCATCGCGTCGCGGAACCGCTCGCGGTCCTCGGCCTTGTCGATCGCTTCCGCCGTGGCGCCGATCATCTCGACGTTGAACTTGTCGAGCACGCCCATCTTCTTCAGCGACAGCGCGCAGTTCAGCGCCGTCTGGCCGCCCATCGTCGGGAGCAGCGCGTCGGGACGCTCCTTCTCGATGATCTTGGCCACGATTTCCGGCGTGATCGGCTCGATGTAGGTCGCGTGCGCCAGATCCGGATCGGTCATGATCGTCGCCGGATTCGAGTTCACGAGGATGATTCGGTACCCTTCGTCTTTCAGGGCCTT
>JAFKJZ010000351.1 GCA_017305815.1 Hyphomicrobiales bacterium | reverse complement strand
CCGACATGGTCACCTGCGGGAAGGCGATCGGCAGGGGCTACGCGCCGCTCGTCGCCGTGCTGATCAACGACAAGATCACCGACTTCTTCCGCGACAGCCGCAAGCGCTTCGTGCACGGCTTCACCTATAGTGGTCATCCGACCTCGTGCTTCATCGGCCAGCAGGTGTTCGACATCATGTCGAAGGAGGGCCTGTTCACGCGCGCCGGCACGATCGGCAAGTATCTGCACGACCGGCTGGACGCGCTGCAGCAGCGCCATGCCTGCATCGGCGAGGTGCGCGGTCGCGGCCTCTACGGCGGCGTCGAATTCGTCGCCGACCGTGCGACCCGCGCGCCGTTCCCGGCCGAGAAGAACTTCACCTCGCGGCTTGTCGCGGGCATGAAGGATCGTGGCGTCATCGTCGGCGGCGGCGTTCCCGGCGCCAATTTCGGCCAGGGCGGCGACCATATCCAGATCACCCCGCCCTTCATCGTCAGCGAGGCGGAAATCGACGTCATCGTCGACGCTCTCGACGAGACCATCGGCGATATCGCGTGATGGCGTCGGGGTCTGCGATCGCTTCCGTCTTCCCAAGCGTGGCCTTCGCGGCATACATGCCTGCGTATCGGGCAAGGCATGCGGCGGAGATTGGCTTGCAGACTATCAATAATCGAGTATCGTTTCTTGTCACATGCTCAAGCAACGAGACTGGATCGGACTGCGCAGGCGGGCGCGTGCGCATGACGCGGCGTGCCCGGAACAAGAAAAACCACTGAGGGAATAGCGAATGTTGAAGACGCTTCTTGCCGCCGTCTGTGTCGCGGCGATCTCCACGGTGTCGGCCCAGGCCGGCGTCTCGGTCCGCATCGGCGGTGCCGGTTCCGACGACAGCCCGGACACCAAGGCCATGCAGGTGTTCAAGGAGAAGATCGAGGCCGATCTCGGCAGCGATGTCTCGATCGAGCTGTTCCCCGGCTCGCATCTCGGCACGGTCGACGAGATGGTGGAGCAGGTGAAGGGCGGCGTGCTCGAGTGCATGTATGAGAGCGTCGGCGACCTCGGCTCGTTCCATCCGGCCGCCAATGCAGAGGGCGTCGCCTATCTCTATCGCGACGAGGACGATTTTTTCCGCATCTGGCGCGGCCCGATCGGCCAGGAGATCATCGAGTCGATCGCCAAGGACGCCGGCTTCCGCGTCATCGGTCCGGCCTTCCACGGCTTCCGCCAGTTCCTGGTGACCAAGCCCGCCGACAGCCTCGACGACCTGCAGGGCCGCAAGATCCGCGCCCCCGGCATCCCTGCCTATATCGAGTCGATCCGCGCACTCGGCGCCAATCCGGCGACAGTTCCGTTCGAGGAAGTCTACACGGCGATCCAGCAGGGCGTCGTCGACGGCGTCGAGCAGCCGCTGGTCGCCATCAAGGACAAGCGCTTCTACGAGGTCGCCAAGCATCTCGTCATGACCAACCACATGGCCGAGACCATGGGCTTCATGTGCAACGAGGACTGGTACCAGAAGCAGGACGAGCGCGTTCGCGCCGCCTTCCAGAAGGCGGCTGAATCCAGCGCCGACTGGTATCGCGATTACACGGACAAGTCGCAGGCCGACGTGCTGGCCTCGCTCGTCGCCGAGGGCGTGGTCGTCCACAAGCCCGACCTGGCGCCGTTCATCGCCAAGGCCGCGACCGCGAACTACGATCCGGCCCTGCAGCCGATCATCGCCAAGATTCGCGCCTCGCAGTAAAGCACCAGGCCCGCCGCCACGGCGGCGGGCTTCTCCCTGGGGGTAAGATGACCAACGTCCTCGTCCGGATCGGCGATGTTCTGCGCCGGCTTCTCAGCTTTCTGGTCGGGGCCATGCTGCTCGCGATCGTGCTTCTCGTCTGCGTGCAGGTCTTCTCGCGTTACTTTATCGGCGCGGCGACGCCGGGGATGGCGGAAATCTCCCGTCTTCTCTTCATCTGGCTCACCTTCCTCGGCGCCGCCCTGCTGATCAGCCGTCGCGAACTGATCGTCATCGACTTCCTGCACGACCGGCTGAACGCCGACCTGTTCAAGCGACTCGGCGTCGTGATCGATCTCGCCACCGCCGCCTTCCTCGTCATGCTGATCGTCTATGCGCGCCATCTGATGATCGTCGTCGGCCAGAAGATCGCGCCCGCGACGGGGCTGCCCTTCGCCTGGTTCTACGGCTCGCTGATCGCCTTTGCAGGGCTCGGCCTGTTCTTCGTTATCGAGCGCATCCTGACGCCGCGCCAGTCGGCGTTGCGCGAAGCCGCCTTCAGGGCCCAATCCCAGGGCCACGGCGCATCGACCGAAAGCTCCGCATCATGATCATGCTCGGCGTTCTCTCCGTCACCTTCCTGGTGCTCGCCCTGCTGGCGGTTCCGATCGCCATCGCGCTCGGCGTCTCCGCGCTGATCATCATCGCGATCTGGGGCATGCCGGGCTTCATCCTGGCGCAGAAGATGGTCAATGGCATCGACTCCTTCCCGCTGCTGGCCGTGCCGTTCTTCATCCTCGCCGCCTCGGTGATGAATTCGGGCGGCATCACCACCCGCGTCGTCGACCTGTTCTCTTCGGCGCTCGGCCGCATTCGCGGCTCGTCCGGCATCGTCAACGTCGGCACCAACGTCTTCCTGGCCGGCATTTCCGGATCGTCGGTGGCGGATGCTTCCGCTTCTGGCGCGCTGATCATCCCGGAAATGCGCAAGGAGGGCTATTCAGGTGGCTTCGCCGCGGCCCTGACGGCCGGCGCCGCCGTCATCGGCCCGATCATCCCGCCCAGCATCCCGCTCGTCATCTATGGCGTCATCGCCCAGGTCTCGATCACCAAGCTGTTCGTCGGCGCCTATGTTCCCGGCCTGCTCATCGCCTCGGCGCTGATCGCCTATGTCATCCTGTA
>JAFKJZ010000350.1 GCA_017305815.1 Hyphomicrobiales bacterium | reverse complement strand
TGATGGTGGACCAGTATCCGCGGCGCGAGCGGACCGCGACGATGGTGACCGCCGCGATCATGACGGCGAGGGTCGAAAGCCCCATCACGAGCAGGAAGCGGCCCATCAGGGTCAGCGGTTCCGGCCCGACCTGCGCGGTCTGCTCGGCGATCAGGATGAAGGTCGCGATCGGGAGGCCCCAGACGAACCAGTTGGTCAGGATGATGCAGGCGCGGTAGATCGCATCGAGGCCCTGGGCCAGGCTCGTCGCGGATTTCTGCGGCACCTGGCCGACGGCGAGGCCGAAAAGCAGGCAGAACAGCAGCACCTGGATCGTCTCGCCCTTGGCGAGCGCGCCGAAGACGTTGCTCGGCACGAGCTGGAGGAAGATGCCGAGCGGGCCGGCCTGCTGGCCGGCATTCTCCGGCTCGGCCAGCGACAATTGCAGGTCGGTCGACACCGCCCCCTGCGAATTGATGAACATGCCGAGGCCGATGCGCGACTGCGGATCGTCGATCTGGCCTGGCTGCAGGACGACCGACAGCGTGCCGATCAGGGCCACGCCGAGAACCGAGACGACCACGACCGCGAGCGCGATGCGGGCGAGATAGCGGACCGAGCGCGGATCCTGCACCATCGAGGTGATCGAGAAGATCACCGACGAGACGAGCAGCGGCAGCACCACCATCGTCAGCAGGTTCAGATAGACCTTGGCGACCGGCGCCAGCGCATGGGCGACCGCCGGCGCGTGGATGCCGCAAAGAATGCCGGCCGCGATCAGCACCAGCGTGGTGACGGGCGAGCGCAGCACGCGCTTGAACAGGGTGAAGCCTTTCGAGCGCGACACCGGCTCTGCGAGGGTTTCGTCCGTAGGCACGTCAAACACCCCGGCTGGCGCGATAGCGCGCGATGATTTCATCGGTCTTCATCACGGCGCCGCCCTGCGAGATGTCGAGGAACAGGTCGACGAAGGCGGCGAGATGCGCGGCATCCGGGCGGATGCCGATCGCCAGCGTGTCGGTCTTGTCGTTCAGCGTGATCGACCGCGCCACGACGGTGAGCGAGGGATCGTCGACGAGCAGCTTCTTGATCTCGAAATCGTCGCGATACGCCATGTCGATCTCTTCGGCGCGGACCGCGTCGATCATCGATGTCCAGTCGGCGAATTCGCGGATGCTGGCCTTCGGGAAACTCGCGCCGGCGAATTCGGCGAAGGCCGAGTGGCCGATGACGCCCAGCACGCCGCTGAAATCGCGGATGACCGGCTCCACCGGCTGGCTGCCGGCCATGCGCGCCAGCCGGACGCGGTTGGCGATCAGGCCGTGGTTGAATACCGCATAGGGCCGCGAATAGCGGATCAGGCGCCCGCGCCGCACCGTGCGGCTCAGCTTGCAGATGGCGAGATCGGCGGCGCCGTCGGCGATCTGGTCGACCGCTTCGTCGAAGGTCCTCGGCTGCCGGTCGAAGGTGACATCGGCCTCGAGCGTGCGCGCGATCGCTTGCGCGAGCGTGACGTCGATACCGGCATTGTCGGCGCCGGCGGCCTCGAAGAAGGGCGGCGACGCGAAGCTCGGCATCGCGACCCTGAGCGGCGTCTCGCGATAGATGCGGGAGAGATCGCTGAGCGGTTCCGCGAAGGCGCGCGGCATGGCGATGGCGGCCAGCGCCCCGCCAAGCAGACCGCGCCGGGAAAGCGTCAGAGGGCGCCGCATTGCGAACATCGATGTCATGGGTCCAGCCGCCAGATCAAAGATTGGCGCCACCCGTCATCCAGCGCCCTGCAACTCACGCTAGAGCAGCCTGGTTAAGAAACTTTCGTAAGGGAACCCTCCTGCTGCCATTCCCGGCCGTCGCCTGCGCGACGGCCGGGAGCCACGATCAGCCAGCCCTCTGCGCCTTCCGGCGGCGCCAGGGGGTATCTCTCCCGATATCGCCGGCCATGATGCAGCCATAGGGCAACACCTCGTCGACGATCTCGGCCAGGCCATAGTGCTCGATCTGCGCCCGCATGGCCGCAGCGTTCTTGTAGGCGCTCGGCAACTCGGACACGTCGGCGTTGCCGCAGAAGAAGCGGACGTCGAGGCCTGCCGTCTCCCTGGCCAGGATCGCGGCGATGTTGTTCGGGCTCAGCCCCCGGGAATCGGCGCCATGTTCCTCGACAAGCGCCCGGATATGGGCGCTGCGCGAGACGTTGCGTCCGGCTCCATGCGGCGAGAAGCCGAGGCCCCGCGCCGCATTCGATCCGCGGACGACGAGCACGGGCTCCGCCATGTTGAGCGGTACGAGCGTCAACGCGGTGGCGTCGTCGGCCCAGCCGTCAAAGGCCGGCGTCGCTCCCTTGCCGTGGTAGAACAACCCGTCGGACTTTCGGAAGACGAAGTTGTGCTCGTTCCAGAAGCGGTCGCCAACACGCGTATCCAGTTTTTCCGCCGCCATGTCGTGCAGCGCATAGTGGCTCTCCCTGGTCCAGAGGCGGATCGCCTGCAGGGCGGACCAGTAGGCCTCGCCCTCTTCCGTATCGGCCGGGATCCAGGCGTTGATC
This sequence comes from Hyphomicrobiales bacterium, assembly GCA_017305815.1. GTDB lineage: Bacteria > Pseudomonadota > Alphaproteobacteria > Rhizobiales > Kaistiaceae > Kaistia > Kaistia nematophila. The sequence goes on along the minus strand of JAFKJZ010000350.1, from coordinate 366 downwards.
GGCGCGGTCTCCGGGGAAAGCCGTTCGCGAAACCGGTTCGCGACCTTGATCCCCCGATCATAGAGGCGGGCTCCCGGCCCCCGCGATCCATGATGGGTCACGAGCGCGGTCTCGCCGCTCGACTTCAGCGTGCCGACGAAGGCGAAGTGGTTGCCGTCGCCCTGAGTCGCGAAATGCGCGATCGCTCCCTCCAGGCCGCTATAGAGATAGCGGTTCTCCGAAAAAGCGGCGAGCGTCGCGTCGGAGGGACGGAAGCGCCCCATTGGAGAGCGCCCTCCCGCACCGAAATGCGTGACCGCATGGATCGCATCGAGAACAGACTCCGGATCCAGCCCCGGAAAGGTCGAGATCGCCATGGAGCAGCAG
>JAFKJZ010000349.1 GCA_017305815.1 Hyphomicrobiales bacterium | reverse complement strand
AGCGGCAGCGCGTCGCGCTGGCCCGCTCGCCCGCCAAGAAGCCGAAAGTGCTGCTGCTCGACGAGCCGCTCGGCGCGCTCGACAAGAAGCTGCGCGAGGAGACCCAGTTCGAGCTGATCGACCTGCAGGTCAAGCTCGGCATGACCTTCGTCATCGTCACGCACGACCAGGAGGAGGCGATGACGGTCGCCGACCGGATCGCCGTGATGGACCAGGGCAAGATCGTCCAGATCGCGACTCCGGCGGAAATCTACGAGCAGCCGAATTCGCGCTATGTCGCGGACTTCATCGGCGACATCAACCTGCTCGAAGGCCACGTATCCTCCGTCGAGGGTGGTGTGGCGACGCTCGATTGCGACGGCACCGGCGCGAAGGTGCAGGTCAGCCAGGACGGCGGCGCCAAGCTCGGTGACAAGGCCTGGTTCGCGGTCCGGCCGGAAAAGGTCGCGATTTCGCTGACGCCTCCCGCGGATCCGGGCGTCAATGCCGTCTCCGGCGAGGTCTGGGACATCGCCTATCTCGGCGACGTCTCGATCTACCATGTGCGGCTCGCCACTGGCGCCACCGTCAAGGCCACCATCACCAACACCACCCGTCTCGTCGAGCGGCCGATCACCTGGGACGACAAGGTCTGGCTGACCTGGTCGCGGGACGGCGGCGTCGTGCTCACGAGGTAGTCCGATGGCCAATCGTTCCTCCGGACATTCGCCCCTTCGATGGCTGGTCGTCGCGATCCCCTATTTGTGGCTGATCGTGCTGTTTTTGGTCCCGTTCCTGATCGTGGTGAAGATCTCGCTGTCGACGACGGCGATCTCCATGCCGCCCTACTCGCCGGCGTTGGATGTTTCCGGCGGCATCGGCGCGCTCTGGGAGCAGATCAAGTAATTCAGCTTCGACAACTACGTCTTCCTGACCAAGGACGCGCTCTACTGGGAATCCTACCTGTCGAGCCTGAAGATCGCGGTGATCTCGACCTTCCTGATCCTTTTGATCGGCTATCCGATCGCCTATGGCATGGCGCGCTCCCGCAAGGAGTGGCGGACAACGCTCCTGATGCTGGTGATCCTGCCGTTCTGGACGTCGTTCCTGATCCGCGTTTACGCCTGGATCGGCATCCTGAAGCCCGAAGGGCTGCTCAACCAGCTGCTGCTCAGCCTCGGCGTGATCAGCGAGCCGCTCAACATCCTGCCGTCGACGCTCGCCGTCTATATCGGCATCGTCTATTCCTACCTGCCCTTCATGATCCTGCCGCTCTACGCGACGCTGGAGAAGCTCGACGAGACGCTGCTCGAGGCGGCCGCCGATCTCGGCTGCCCGCCGATCCAGGCGTTCTGGAAGATCACCTTCCCGCTGTCGATCCCCGGCGTCATCGCCGGCTGCTTCCTCGTCTTCATTCCGGCGGTCGGCGAGTTCGTGATCCCCGATCTTCTCGGTGGTTCCGACACGCTGATGATCGGCAAGACGCTGTGGGCCGAGTTCTTCTCGAACCGTGACTGGCCGGTCTCGTCGGCGGTCGCCGTCGTGCTGCTGGCGATCCTGGTGATTCCCATCATGCTGTTCCAGAATGCCCAGAAGAAAGCGTCGGAGTAGGCCCATGCGGACAGGTTCGCTTTCTTCGCGCGATATCGCGGCGGTCCGATGGGGAGGGGCACGATGAGACGCGGCGCTTCCTGGTTCAACGTCACTTCGATCACGGTCGGCTTCGCCTTCCTCTATCTGCCGATTGTCCTGCTCGTCGTCTATTCGTTCAACGCCTCCAAGCTTGTGACGGTATGGGGCGGCTTCTCGACCAAATGGTATGTGTCGCTCCTGAGCAATCAGGGCCTGCTCGACGCTGCCTGGGTGACTATCCGCGTCGCGCTGCTGTCGGCGACCTTCGCCACCATTCTCGGCACGCTGGCGGCGATCGCACTGGTGCGCTTTGGCCGCTTCCCGGGTGGCACGCTGTTTTCCGGCATGGTCTACGCGCCGCTCGTCATGCCCGAGGTCATCACCGGCCTCGCGATGCTGCTGCTCTTCGTCGCTATCGGCTTCGCGCGCGGCTTCTGGACCCTGACGCTGGCCCATATCACCTTCTCGATGTGCTTCGTCGCGGTAGTGGTGCAGTCGCGGCTGATCACCTTCGACCGCAGCCTGGAGGAGGCGGCGCTGGATCTTGGCTGCCCGCCGCTCCGCACCTTCTTCACCATCACGCTGCCGCTGATCCTGCCGGCGGTGGTGGCTGGCTGGATGCTGGCCTTCACCCTGTCGCTCGACGATCTCGTCATTTCGAGCTTCACGACCGGCCCCGGCGCAACCACTCTGCCGATGAAGATCTACAGCCAGGTCCGCCTTGGCGTGACGCCGGAAATTAACGCCATCTGCTCGATCCTGATCGCCATTGTGGCGACGGGCGTCATCATTGCTTCGGTCGTGACCAAGCGCCGCGAGGTTGAGCGGCAGCGCGCGGAGCGGCTGGCGATTCAGGGCGTTTGAGAACAGGCTCAGGAATTACCCGGGTAATATTGACGTGTTGATTTTGTCCGGGTAAAACGCCGTCTGTTCAGGAAGGGCGTGATGATGAGCATTCCACAGCAGGTCTACTGCACGGCGTTTCAGGGCCTCCGGCGCATTGCGTCGGGGCTGCTGCCCGACGTGGCGCTGAAGAGCAAGGAGGCTGTCGACCAGGGCGGCGAGCCGGTGCTGCTCTTCGACGATGACACCAGCCGGCTGATCGAGGTCGATTTTCGCGGCTCGGCCGGCGAAGTCCTCGCCCGGCTGACCGATGACCGGCCGGTGGCTCCGAAGGCGCCGGTGGAAACGGCGCCGCCGCGCGGTCCCGGCCGTCCGAAGCTCGGCGTCGTCGCGCGCGAGGTGACGCTGCTGCCGCGCCATTGGGAGTGGCTCGGCAGCC
>JAFKJZ010000348.1 GCA_017305815.1 Hyphomicrobiales bacterium | reverse complement strand
CGTCATCGGCGTCCTGGTCGACTGTCATCTTGCCGGTCAGCGCGTTCTGCAGCATGTCCGGAACGATGATGTTCATGATCTCCGCCTGCTCGGGAATGACCGGGAAGGGGATGCCGCTCGGCAACATGGAGGTCGTGACGTCGAGGAACTTGATCGTATCCAGCCGCTCCTTCATCCACTTGGTGGTGAAGCCGTCGAGATGGCCGGGGTTGGAGCCGGTCCAGGCCAGCTTGGTTGACCATTCCGGGCCGGTCGAGAAGCAGATGAATGCCTTCGCCGCCTCAAGGTCGAGGCCGCCGTCGACGAGTTCCGGCGCGAAGATGTGGACGTTGGAACCGCCGAACACGACGGCACGGCGGGCCGGTCCTGCCGGCAGGAGTCCGTAGCGCATGTTCTTCACGACGGCGTCGGCGGTGGCCTTGTCGGCGCCGGTCGCCTTGCTGGCGAGATCGACCATCTTGGCGTACTCGGCCGGGTGGGCGATCATCATCGCGAGCTGGCCGGCGATGAACGGGTTCTGGTTCTCGTTCTGGGTGTTGGTCAGCGCGGAGGCCGGGACCGACTTGTCGCGCACATACATGTCATAGGCGGCCTGCAACGCGGCCTTGGAGCCGGGATTGTTCAGCTGCACCGTCTTGTAGGTCGGCGCGTCGGAGGTTTCGTCGAGGGCGCCGCCGCCATAGGACCAGAGCTGCGGCATGTAGCGGAACGGGGTGTTGCCGGCGTTCTGGCGCGCCACCAGGCCGTAGCCGTAGATGCCGAGCTTGTCCTTGATCTGCTTGGAATATTGGACGACATCGTCCCAGGTCGCCGGCGGCTTCTCCGGATCCAGGCCGGCATCGGCGAAGATCTTGGCGTTCCAGATGAACCCCATCGTCTCGTTGTTGGTCGGGATGCCGTAGGTCTTGCCTTCATAGGTGACGGACTTCATCGCGCCCGGCCAAAAATCGCTGCTCTTGTAGCCGACGTCTTCCGGCTTCAACTCGTGCAGCTGGCCCTTGGCGGCGAACTCGACGCCCCAGAGGATCGGGAACTTGGCCACCATCGGCGCGGCGTTGCCAAGCGCGGCGGTGCGCACCTTGTTGAGCATGTCGTTGTAGTCGAGGCTCTGCGCGTCGGTCTGGATGTTCGGATAGGCCTTCTTCCAGGCCGCCCAGAACTCGGCATCGATCTTGTGGTCGATCTCGGGCTGCGCCTGGGTCGGGCCGACATACCAGTAGGAGAGGCGCCCCTTGTAGTCGCTCGGCACGACCTTGGCGCATTCGGCGGCCGTATCGAAATCCGCGGTTCCGGCGATCGAGCGGACATATTCCGGCGACCATTTGGAGACGTCGATGCCGTTGGCGAAGCTCGCGCCGGGGGCCGCGATGATCGTCGTCGCCAGAAGCATCGTGGCGGAGCGGGTCAGGTAGTCTCGGAAATGCAGGCAAGCGGACGCGTTCTTGCGGCGAAGCAAGTCGGGCATCGAGGAACCTCCCTATGAGCTTTCCGGGCGGCGGACCTTTCTTCGATCTCTTGCCGGAACCTAGGGGACGCTACCGTCGAAATTCCAGCCCTGTCAACACCCATGACCGCAACGCATTGCGGTTGAAGTTATGTTGTTAGGTTCGCACTTGCAGCATTTTTATGTGCGGAATTCAGGCCGCCGCGGCGGCAGGCCAATTGTGCCAGCCGTCGTCCGGCCGGGCAATCGCGTTTCGGTCTCGGAAGGCTGCGGCGGGCTCAGGAAGCGGGCATCTGCCGGCCGATCGCCTGGGCGGCGACGGCGAGCGCCTGACGCATGCGAAGGCGGAAGGAATCGTCTCGGTCGGCCAGGAATGGTACGCTGAGCGCGGCCAGGAAGCGCCCACCCGTATCGAAGACCGGCACGGCGATGGCGTGGACGCGGCCATTGTGCTCGCCGAGATCGTTGGCGAAGCCGCGCTTGCGCACCCGGGCCAACTCGGCTGCGAGGTGCTTCGGGTCGTCGATGGTGCGCGGCGTGTAGCGGATGAACGGCGCGTCGAGCAGCAGCGCCAGGTCCTCGGCCGGCATGTGCGCCATGATCACCTTGCTGGCGGCGCCGGCATGCAGCGGATAGCGCGAGGCGAGCGCGGGCGCGAAGGTGGAATCGGGCTTCCCGATCGTCGCCGCGATGACGTTGGCCTGGTCGCCGTCGCGGACGGAGAGCTTGAGCGGCTCGCCGGTTTCGTCGCTCAGCGCCTGCATGATCGGGGTCGCGACCTGCTCGAGGTCGACGCCGCGCGGGTCGCTGCGGACATGCGCTGCGAGCGAGACCAGGCGGTTGCCGAGCACGAAATTGCCGTGGAAGCCGCGCCGGACCACCTTTCGCGCCAGGAGCGAGTTCAGGATGCGGTAGACGGTGCTGCGCGGCACGGCCATCGCCTCGACCAGGGCGGGGGCGGAAAGGCCCTCCGGCGCGCCTTCCAGCGCGTCGAGCAGGTCGAAGGTCCGGTCGATCACCGGAACGCCGTTCCGGACCCGTGTCTCTGCCATGCCACCGTCCTCCCCGGGCACTAGGGCTAGCACCGACCTGACGAATGGGGAAGTTCAGATTTGGGACGAGGGCTGATACGTCAGGCGAGGGCGCCGAGCGTCGGAACCAAGGTCTGCCAAGGCGGATTGCCAGCCGGGCCGGTCGAGGCGCGGCGCACGATTTCGGAAGCGAGCGCCATCCGGACCGGCGCGCGCGAGCGGTTCTCCGGCAGGGCCAGACGGTCGGCGATGCAGCGCACCATGGCGGCGCCCATCTCCGTCTGCGGGGTGCGGACCGTGGTCAGGTGCGGCGAGATCTGGGTCGCGCAGGCGAAGTCGCTATAGCCGACGACCGAGACGTCCTCCGGGATGCGAAGTCCCATCCGGAGCAACTCCGAGACGGCGCTGACGGCGATGCCGTC
>JAFKJZ010000347.1 GCA_017305815.1 Hyphomicrobiales bacterium | reverse complement strand
GTTGAAGGCCAGGTAGTCGATCTCGGCCGAGGGGGCCGACAGAACGTTGATGCCGGGCTTGCCGGTCAGCGCCGCGATCTGGTCGGCGCCGAGGTCGCGGGCGATGTCGGCGTCGCCCTGCTCGATCAGCAGGCGGCGGGCGGCCGGGTCGGCGACGTTCTTGAAGATGATGCCCTTCAGCTTCGGCGCGCCGGTCGGCGAGGAAGCATTGGCGTCGAGGACGAGCGCCTCATGCGGCTGGTAGGCGCGGATCTTGAACGGGCCGGAGCCGGCCGAGGCCGTGTGCAGCCAGGCATTGCCGAAATCGCCGTCCTTGGCATGCGCCTCGGTTTCCTTCTGGTCGACGATCGAGGCAACCGGGGCGGAGAGGATCGACAGCGCGAAGGACGGACCGACCTTGGCCGGCCAGGAAACCTTGACGTGGCTGTCATCGACCTTGGTGAGGAAGCCGTCGACATTGTCGGCGGTCCAGCCGAGCTCATTCAGGATGAACACCGGCGACTTGCCGAGTTTTACCGCGCGAGACAGCGAGTAGATGACGTCGTCGGCGCGGACGGGATTGCCGGACGAGAAGGTCGCGCCGTCACGGATCTTGAAGGTGATCGCATTGCCTTCCGGCGCCACAACCCAGCTTTCGGCCAGCACCGGATCGAGCTTGGTCGGCTCGTTCGGATTCGACTGGATCAGCCGCTGATACAGGCTGTTGAAGGACTGCACCGAGGTGAGCTCGAAGCCTTCGGCCGGGTCGAGGCTGACGATGTCGTCGATCGCCTGCGCGACTATCAACAGGTCCTTCGGCGTCGCCGCGATGGCGGACGGCGCCGCGAACAGGCCACCAAGCGCAATCGCGCCGGCAAGCGCCGTCGCGGTCAGGAAGCGGATGGTCATGTGAAATCTCCATAGCAGTCGGGGAGCCCTCCACCGGCCATCCCGCCCGCCGGATGGAACCACTCCGCGCAGGGCTTCGCAACGGTGGCGATTGCGCGGTTTGATCGGATGGTGAAAAAAACGGTCGACAACCGGCGCCGACGCGCGTCAGCCTTCGCCCCAGACGCCGTCATGCAGGGCGGTCGCCTCCTCGACCAGCATCGGTCCGATCACCTCGATCGGCCGCTGGCCGGCGGCGAACACGATCCGGCAGGGCAGATCCAGCGTCGGATTCTCGGGATGGTCGCCGGTAATCGCCTTCATCTCGTGCTCGCCGAGGCCATAGACGACGCGGCCGATGCCCGCCCAATAGGCAGCGCCCGAGCACATCGCGCAGGGTTCGGCCGAGGTGTACATCGTGCAGCCGCGCAGGAAGCCCGGCTCATAGGCCTTCGATGCCCGCGTCATCAGCACGCGCTCGGCATGGCCGGTCATGTCGTGATCCGGCTGGAAGGCGTTTTCCTGCTCCATCAGCACGCTGCCGTCCGGCCCGACCAGGATCGCGCCGAACGGATGCGAGCCGCCCTCCAGCGAGCGCCGCGCCACGGCAAAGGCGAGGCGAAGGAAATGCTCGTGATCGAGCGGCGGCGGCGAGGTCGGGCCTGGCGTGGTCATGTGCTTTGCTCCCAGCGAAAGATCCGCCGAGCTTTGCAAATTCGACGCCAGCCGGACAGAGCCTAGCTGCTCGTGACCGCAGCGCCGGCGCGAATCGTGTTCGAGACGGTGCAGATCGTTTCCGCCGCCTCGATCAGATGCGCCTTCTTCGCCTCGTCGAGCAGCCCTTCGATGGTCACCGTGGTGACGAAGCGCTCCACGCGCGACGGCTCGTCATGCGCCTTTTCCGGGATGACCTTGGCCGAAACCTGCTCGATCTGGTCGAGCCAGCCTTCCCGCCGCGCCGCGATCTGGACGCTCAACACGATGCAGGCGGAGAGCGACGCGCTCATCAGATCGAGAGGATTGAAACCCTCGGCAGAGGGCCGAGTCACGACCGAGAGATGGCCGCCGGTTTCGCTGGTGACTTCCGGCAGGCCGTCACGGGTCGCCGTGGCAGTGGCGCCAACGGCGCGGGTTCGGATCGTGGCGTTCATGCTTCATCCTCGAAGGGCGGGCCAGACCGCAGCCCGCCCCTTCGAGTGCTACAGCCAGGGCCAATAGGCAAGCGCCCAGACGAAATCCGACGTCGTGTCGGCATCATCGGCCTTGTCCAGTTCACGCGCCTCGGGCGGGCGCTTGACCAGGCTGGCCTTCGGCTCGGGGGCCTGGAAGAACGAGAAAAAACGGGGAAGGTCGGAAGGAACGTCGTTGGCAAGCGTCATCGGGTTTCTCCCAAAATTGGCGCCGCGAAGAGCGGGCGGCCGGCAGTCTCCGTCGTTCGGCGGCCGGGACGGAACGCCCCGGCCAGCTCCGAGATTTCCCGAATTGCAGGCAGCTGTCAACAAACCCGACTCAATCGATCGTGTAAGATAGGCGCCCCGCGACGGGCAAGCGACTGATCCACATCGTGGATTTCGGTTTGTCCAACGCGGCGAAAAGCAGGCGGGACAGAGGCGGATTCGGGGCGGGACTCAGGGCGGCGAGGCCCTCGCCCTGCCCTCTCCCGCAAGCGGACGAGGGTTCGGCCGGCGGCCGTCGTCGACGTCCAGCCCAGAGGCTCTGGCGGGCCGCCTCTCCCGTGCGCGGGAGAGGGCCGGGGTGAGGGTCTTTCGACCCGACATCCTCCTGCGTCATCCTCGCGCAGGCGAGAATCCCTGCAGTCCGGTTTTCGCCGCGCGAAGACGACGAGCGTGGGAGTCCTGTCGAGGATCGCCTTCGGCAAATGTGGAGCGCCCGACACGGCACTGCCAGCAAAACAAAAACGCCGCGAACCGGGGGGCTCGCGGCGTCGACAACCAGGCTGGATGAAACGGCTGGATCAGCCCTTCATCTTCTCCTGGAAGGTCTTGAGGTGCTTCTGCTGCGCCTCGATCATCTTCT
>JAFKJZ010000346.1 GCA_017305815.1 Hyphomicrobiales bacterium | reverse complement strand
TATTCGACGCGCTTGACCGAGCCGTTGATGATCTCACCGATGCGATCCTTGAACTCGTCGAACTGGCGGTCACGTTCGGCCTCGCGCACCTTCTGCACGATGACCTGCTTGGCCGACTGGGCGGCGATGCGGCCGAAATCCATCGGCGGCAGCGCTTCGGCGATATAGTCGCCGACCCGGGCCGCAGGATTCTGGTCGGTCGCGAGATCGAGCGAGATCTCGATCGCCGGGTTCTCGACATTGTCGACGACCTGCAAGAGGCGCTGCAGCCGGATCTCGCCCGTCTTCGGGTTGATCTCGGCGCGCACGTCGGTCTCCGAACCGTAACGCGAACGGGCCGCCTTCTGGATCGCATCTTCCATGGCGGCGATCACGATCTGCCGATCGATCACCTTCTCGCGGGCAACCGCGTCGGCAATCTGCAGAAGTTCGAGGCGGTTGGCGCTGACTGCCATCGTCCTGTCTCCGTTAACCTGAACCTGATGACGGCGTCGCGATCAAGCGTCGCTGGTCTCGTCTGTTAAGTCGTTGTCGTCGATGTCGTCGGCGGGTTGCTGGCGCTTGGCGTCGCGCAGCGTCTCGGCGATCAGGGCGTCGGTCATGACGAGCCTGGCATCGGAAATGGCGTCGAGCGGCAGCCAGACCCGGTCGGGCGCGCCCTGCGGCGCATCCTCGAGCTTGACGCCGGTGGCGTCGCCGTCGAGGCCGATCAGGATGCCGCGAAAGCGCTTGCGGCCCTCGATCGGCGCGCTCAGCTCGATCTTCGCCTCATGCCCGGCCCAGCGCACGAAATCGGCGCGGCGTACGAGCGGGCGATCGATGCCGGGCGACGACACCTCGAGGTGATAGGCGCCGGAGATCGGGTCCTCGACGTCGAGGGCGGGCGAAATGTTGCGGCTGACTTCGCCGCAATCCTCGACCGTCATCGTGCCGTCGGGACGCTCGACCATAACCTGCAGCGTCTGACCGTTGCGGGTGGAAAGCTTGACGCGCACCAGCCGGTAGCCGAGCCCCTCGATGATGGGTTCGACGATCGCCGCGACGCGGGCGTCGAGCCCCGTCTCGGTGACGATGCGTGCTTCGTTTTCCGGGGCGATATCCGCCAAATGCATGCTCCGTTCAAGGATCTCGTAGAGTGCGTCCGGCCGGAGCGGGCCCGGAGGTCCACTCTCTCTTACGACCGATCGTTTGAGATGAATGAAAGGCGTATAGGCCCAGGATCGCGCGAATGCAAGCAAAAGTGGCTCTATCGGCGAGCGGCGAGGCCGGATCGGCCGCGCCACGGGGCGAACAGGGCGCCCTAGCGGCGCTGGAAGGTCAGGTAGCTTCCCTGCCGACCCTCGCGAAAAGCCTTCTGCTCGTAGCGCGTTCCCGGCCAGCCGGCCCAGGGCTTGCGCCAGTCGTCGGCGTCGCGCGCCGTCCAGGTGAATTCGGCGTGATCGCGCACATGCAGGAGCGTCCACTCGACATAGGATTCGATGTCGGAGGCGAAGCGGAACAGGCCGCCCGGGCGCAGCACGCGGGCGAAACGCGTCAGGTTCTTTTCGGAGACGAAGCGGCGCTTCCAGTGACGGAACTTCGGCCAGGGATCGGGATAGAGCAGATCGATCGCCGCGAGGCTCGCCGGCGGCAGCCAGTCGAGCAGCTCGGCCGCGTCGCGATCGAACAGGCGGACATTCGCGAGCCCGCCCGCATCGATCGCCGAGGCCGCCTTGGCCATGCCGTTGACGAAAGGCTCGACGCCGATGCGGCCGACGGCCGGCTCGGTGGTCGCGCGATGCACGAGATGCTCGCCGCCGCCGAAGCCGATCTCGAGCACGACCTCGCCAACCGGCGCCTTGAACAGGGACGGAAGAGCGGCGGGCGCCGGTGCGGAAACGTCGATGCTCAGCCGCGCCAGGACGTCGGCGAGCGTTTCGGCCTGACCGGCGCGGAGATTGTGTCCCTTGCGCCGGCCATAGAAGGAATCGCGCCGTAGCGCGTGGTCAGGAGTGGTCACAGCGATTTACGGATCGCTTCCACGAGGTCGGTCCGCTCCCAGGAGAAGCCACCATCCGCTTCCGGCGCACGGCCGAAATGACCATAGGCCGAGGTCCGGGCGTAGATCGGCCGGTTCAGCTGCAGGTGCTCGCGGATACCGCGCGGCGACAGGTCCATGACCTGGGCGAGGACCTGCTCGACGCGGGATTCCTCCACCTTGCCGGTGCCGTGCAGGTCGACATAGATCGACAGCGGCTGCGACACGCCGATGGCGTAGGAGAGCTGGATCGTGCAGCGAGCGGCGGCACCGGAGGCGACGACGTTCTTGGCAAGATAGCGGGCGGCATAGGCGGCCGAGCGGTCGACCTTGGTCGGGTCCTTGCCGGAGAAGGCACCGCCGCCATGCGGCGCGGCGCCGCCGTAGGTGTCGACGATGATCTTGCGGCCGGTCAGGCCGGCGTCGCCATCGGGCCCGCCGATGACGAACTTGCCGGTCGGATTGACATGCCAGATGGTGTTGGCGCCGATCCAGCCCTCGGGAAGCGCCTCGCGGATATAGGGCTCGACGATCGAACGGACGTCGTGCGAGCTCAGGTTCTCGTCGAGATGCTGGGTCGACAGCACGATCTGCGTGACTTCGACCGGCTGGCCATTCTCGTAGCGGACGGTAACCTGGCTCTTGGCATCCGGACCGAGCGCATGCGTCTCGCCGGAGCGACGCGCCTCGGAGAGGCGCTTCAGGATGCGGTGGGCATAGAAAATCGGCGCCGGCATCAGCTCGGGCGTTTCCGAGCAGGCATAACCGAACATGATGCCCTGGTCGCCGGCGCCTTCATCCTTGTTTCCCGCGGAATCGACGCCCTGGGCGATGTCGACCGACTGGGCGTGCAGATGCACGTCGATGTCGGCCGTCTCCCAATGGAAGC
>JAFKJZ010000345.1 GCA_017305815.1 Hyphomicrobiales bacterium | reverse complement strand
GACGGCGAGCTCGCGCCCGTTCACCGTGCCGTCGCCGATGCCGTAAAGCCCCTGGTCGGTCAGGATCTTGACGGTGACGAAATTGCGCCCCGGCGAGCAGACGATGACTTTGACGTCGGTGATTTTCATGGATTCTGCCTTGTGTGAAATCAGGCCGGGCGATCCGGACGAGGGACGGGATCAGCTCGGATCGTGTCGCCAGCCGAGCAGTCGCTCGGCCTTGGCGGAAGAGAAGAAGCTGCGATTGCCGCCGAGGTCGCCGCGGATCGGCACGTCGGGATAGAAGCGCTGGGCGAGTTCCAGCGTCGGGATCTCCAGCACCGTGTCCGGCGCGACGATGTAGAACACCTCGTGGCCGGTGAACGGCGCCTCGAGCGCCAGCAGGCATGCGCGCGCGGCCGCGTCGTAGAGGGTGTAGGCCCAGAGATGCTTCGACATCTCCTTGGTCACCGCCGAATAGACGCCCGTCGCCTTGGCCCGCTCGTCGACGACGAGATGGAACCGCATGCTGGCGATCCGAATGTCCTCGTAACGGCGGGCGAAGCTGTCGGCCTGCTGCTCGCAGATCCATTTCGAGAGGCTGTAGGGCTCCTCGCTATGGTTCGGGTGCTCCTCGTCGACGGGGAAATAGTCGAAGTGCCCTTCCCGGCTGAAGGAAAGGCCGATCGCGTTCACGCTCGACGCCTGCACGATGCGCCGGATGCCGACCTCGACCGCCGCCCTGAGCGCGTTGTAGCTGCCGACGACGTTGTTGTTGTGCACCACATGATCGGGATAGCCGATCGGCGCGGGGATGGCGGCCATGTGGATCAGCGCGTCGCAGCCCCGAAAGGCGGCGACCAGCGCCTCGTAGTCGCCGATGTCGGCCTGGACGAAACGGCAGTTCGGCCGCTCTTCCGGCTCGGCCGGCGCGACGCGATCGATCGTCACGACATGATGGCCCTGACGCAGCGCCTCGATCGTGATGGCGCGGCCGATCCTGCCCGTGGCTCCGGTGATGGCGATTTTCATGGGGCGTGATCCTATGCGGCGTAGACGGCCTGATGCAGGCCGCGGATGTAGCCAATGGCGTAGAGCCGCCCGAAGGCGGAGTAGCCGGCATGCTCGTTGCTGTCGCCCTCGACCGTAGGAACGTGGTCCGGCCGCAGCACACCCTCGAAGCCGATGTCGCGATAGGCCTTCATGCAGGCGAGCATGTCGGTCTTGCCGGCGTCGTGCCACGCCTCCTCGAAGCGGGTCGGGACACCGATCACGTCGCGGAAATGCACGAAGGAAATCTTCTTGCCGAAGGAGCGGATGACGCCGGGCAGATCATCGGTCATCAGGGTGAAATTGCCCTGGCAGAGCGTGATCGTACTCATCGGGCTCGGCACGAGCTCGACCAGCCGGCGATAGTTCTCGATCGAGCGCATGATGCGGCCGACGCCGCGGATCGGCGACAGCGGCGGATCGTCGGGATGCATCGAGATCTTCACTCCGGCCTTCTCGGCGACCGGCAGCACCTTCTTCAGGAAGTATTCGAGGTTGGCCCAGAGCGCCTCCTCGTCAATCGGCGGATTGCTCGTCAGATCCACCGGCACGTCGTTGATGTCGAAGCTGGTGACGACCGAGCCGCCGCGCGACGGGGTGGCGAGATTGGTGCGCACCCAGTTGAAGTCTGTCATCCACTCGTAGCACCAGACCGGGACGCCGAGCGTGCCCATGTTTTCGAGCAGCGTGCAGACGGTGGCGATCTCCTCGTCGCGACCCGGCAGGCCGCGCTTCGCCCGGTTGAGCGGCGGCCGCGCCTCGATCACGCGGAGTTGGAAGCCGTTCGCCTCGTAGTTCGCCTTCATCCGCTGCAGCGGCGCCAGGTCCCAGCCCACCGCCAGGTCAACGCCGGCCTGCTTCGCGAGCTTCCAGACCGGCGTCGGCGTCGGGCTGATGAATTCAGCAATCTCGAGCATCGTTGCAAAGTTCCTGTATTTCCAACCGGTCGCGCGACCGGCCTCATCGAACGGGTGGGCGCTGGGGGAAGAAGAGCGTCAGGCGGGCAGAAGCTCCGACAGGTTCTCCCGCGCGACCAGCGGCTGGCGGTCGTAGCGGAAGCAGGATGCGGTGTGACTGTCGCCGATCCGGTAGAGCGGAGGGTCGGTTGCGCAGATGTCCATCGCGAAAGGACAGCGCGAACGGAAGCGGCAGCCCTCGCCGCCGCCGCCGCCGGCCTCGCGCACCTTGATCGGCTGCGCGCCCCAGCGCTGGTCGAGATTGGGCCAGGGGATCGAGTCGACCAGCAGCTGCGTATAGGGATGCTGCGGATCCTTGATAACCGCGTCGACGTCGCCCGCCTCCATCACCGCGCCCCGATAGAGCACGACGATCGATTTCGCGATGTGATAGGCAGTCGTCAGGTCATGCGTGATGTAGATGATCGAGACGCCATGGTCGCGCTGCAGGTTGCGCAGCGTTTCCAGGATCGTCGCGCGCAGCGACGCATCCACCATCGACACCGGCTCGTCGGCGATGAGCAGGCGCGGCTTCAAAAGCAGCGCGCGGGCGACGTTGATGCGCTGGCGCTGGCCGCCGGAGAGCTGGTGCGGGAATCGGCCGAGGATGTCCTCCGGCCGGAGGCCCACCGCGGTCAGCGCCTCTTCCATCTTGTCGCGGGCGTCGGCCTTCGATTTCGCCAGCTTGAAGTGCTTGATCGGCACGGAAAGCAGGTGGTCGACCGTATAGAACGGGTTGAAAACGGCGAACGGATCCTGGAACACGGCCTGCACCTCGCGGCGATAGGCCAGCCGTTCCTTGCCGTGCAGGCTGGCGACATTCTTGCCGCGATAGATGATCTGGCCGGCCGACGGCGTGATGAAGCCGAGCAGCAGCATGGCGAGCGTGGTCTTGCCGCTGCCGCTCTCGCCGGCGACGGTCAGGATGGTCGGCTCGTCTTCCTTCAGCGTCATCGAGAAATTGCGCAGCGCAATCGTCGAGCGCCCGCCGGTGAGCCCGCCCGTATAGACCTTGGAGACGTCTTCGAGCCGCAGGAGATCGGCCATGTCAGCCCTCGCTGTCATAGAGATGGCAGGTCACGCTGCGGCCGCTGGCCAGAACGCGCGGTTCCGGGCGCACGGAGCGGCAGGCGTCCATGACGCTGGAGCAGCGCGGATGGAACGCGCAGCCGGACGGCAGGCGCAGCAACGAGGGCGCGAGGCCCGGAATTCCCTGGAAGACACCCTTGTTGTCGAGGTTCGGCAGGCTGTCGATCAGCGCCCGCGCATAGGGATGCTTCGGGGCTCGTGAACATCTCGCGCACCGTGCTGAACTCGACCAGCCGGCCCGCATACATCACCGCCACCTTGTCGACGAACTGCGCCATCAGGCCCATGTCGTGGCCGATCAGGATGACGGCGGCGTTGATCGCGTTCTTGACGTTGTCGATCGTCTCCATCACCTGGCGCTGGGTGACCACATCGAGCGCGCTGGTCGGCTCGTCGGCGATGATCACCTGCGGATCGAGCAGGATGCCGATCGCGATGCAGACGCGCTGCTTCATGCCGCCCGAGAGCTCGTGCGGGTGCATGCGGAAGACCCCGGGATCGAGATCGACCGACTGCAGCGCCCGCCTGCAGCGCGCCTCGATCGCGCCGCGCGACTCGCGCGGCAGATGCGATTTCACCGCGTCCATCATCTGGGCGCCGATCCGCATCACCGGGTTGAGCGAGTTCATCGCGCCCTGCGGGATGTAGGCGATCTTGCTGAGGCGCGCCTTGCGCATGCCTTCCGAGTCGAGCGCCATCAGGTCCGTGCCGCCGACAACGACCGAACCGGCCTCGATCCGCCCCGGCGCCTTGATCATGCGCATCATGGCGAGCGCCATGGTGCTCTTGCCGGAGCCGGATTCGCCGACCATGCCGAGCTTCTCGCCCGGATTGAGCGTGAAACCGACATTGTCGAGCGCCTTGGCGCGGCCGGCATCGGTGTAATAGGTCACTTCCAGGCCGCTGACGCGCAGGACCGGCTCGACCTTGGCCGCGAGCGGCGGCATGGCGGCGCGCGCGCCGGGCGCGACCGAGAGGTTCGCGTAGTTCATGGCGGTCACTCCGTCCTCCGGATTCGGGGATTGGCGAGTTCGTCGAGCCCCATGTTGATGAGGGCGAGCGACCCCAGGATCAGGATCATCGCGACGGACGGGATGATCGGCCACCACCACCAGCCATTGAAGAAGGCGCCCTGCGACTGCGCCGCCCAGATCAAATTGCCGAGGAGCGGCTCGCGCAGCGGGCCGAGGCCGAGCACGGCGAGGTAGAACGAGGCGAACACCGCCGCGAACACCTGGGCCACGAAGGCGGCCGCGATGAACGGCAGCAGGCAGGGCATGATCTCCTTGAAGATGATGCCGAGGTCGCTGACGCCGGAGAGCTTGGCGACGGCGACGAACTGCCTCTCCTTCATCGTCAGCACCTGCGACCGGATCACAAGCGTCGGGCCCATCCAGGCGAGCAACACCACGATCATCGCCATGGTCAGGATGGTCACGTCGCGTTTGTCGAGCGAGCCGGCGATGACGACCTGGATCATGAGGACCGGGATCGGCGTCAGGATCTGGCAGACGGTGCGTATCGTCGCGTCGACGCGGCCGCTGAAATAAGCCGAGATGAAGCCGAAGATGACGCCGATCACGGTGCCCACGCCGCCGGCAAGCAAGCCGATCACGGCCGTCTGCCACATGCCGACGACCATCGCTGCATAGAGGTCGCGACCGAAGAAGTCGGTGCCGAACGGATAGCGCCAGCTTGGCGGCTTCTTGAGCGCGGCCGAGAGCGGATAGGCGTGCTTCGGATTGATCGTCATCAGGCCGATGACGGTGAAGGCGGCCAGCCCGAGCAGGATCAGGACTCCGATCGCCAGGCCCTTGTTGCGGCGCAGGTAGCGCATGACGCGGATGGCGCGTCCCGGCTGTTCGATGCGGGTTGTCTCGGCTGGCGGCAGCGCGATGGTCGACATGCTGGCGCTCCTACGAATTCTTGATGCGGGGATCGAGCAGCGGATAGATGAACTCCACGAGCGTCATCAGCAGCGCGACCGCGATCGTGATGAACAGCACGATGCCGTAGATCGTCGGGAAGTCGTTGGCGCGGATGGCGAGGTTGAGCATGTTGCCGATCCCCGGCAGGCCGAACAGGCCCTCGACGATGATGGCGGAACCGATGACGGTGCCGAGCGCCAAAGCGAGGCCCGTGATCTGCGGCAGTAGCGCATTGCGGAGATAGTAGTCGCGGAAGATACGGCCGCCGGTCAGCCCCTTGTGCTCGGCGAAGTTCACATAGTCCTCGCCCTGGATGGTGATGCCCATGCCGCGCATCGACAGCACCCAGCCGCCGACCGAGCCGAAGATGAGCGCCAGTGCCGGCAGGATCTGGTGCCTCAGCATATCCAGGGCGAAGCTCCACGACCAGGTGGGCACGATGCCGACCGAATAGGCGCCGCCGAGCGGCAGCCATTTCAGGCGAAAGCCGATGAAGAAGATCAGCAGGATGGCCATGATCACCGGCGGCACGCCGGTTAGCAGGATGAACGGCGTGGCGGTCATGCGCAGCCAGCGCGGCGCGCGCGGCCAGGCGGCGACGGCGCCGAGCAGATTGCCGATGATGAAGCTCAGGACGGTGGTCACCAGCAGCAGGCCGATCGTCCAGGGCAGCGACTGCGCGATCAGCTCCGACACGGTCGAGGGATAGCGGTACAGCGAATAGCCGAAGTCCATCCGCACGAGATTGCCCAAATAGGTCCAGTATTGATGCAGCAACGGCTGATCGAGGCCGAATTGCTGCTGCATCGAGGCAATGATCTTTTCGAGATCCTGCGGCGAGAAACCGCCGGTGCGGGCCAGTTCGCCGAAGCGCTCGCGGAGCGCGTTCCGGTTCGACAGGCGAGGGATGAAGAAGACGATGGTCGACGCGGCCCAGATAACCAGAACGAGGAAGAGCAGGCGCCGGATTGCAAGCTTAAGGGTCACTGGAAACGTTCCTGGGGGTCTCTTGCCAGCGGGAGAGCGCGCGCCCGGGGACGCGCGCCCTTGTGTTGCAAGCGGCTACTTCGCGCCGGTCGGCTGAAGCCCCGTGACGACCAGAAGGCCGGTATGCGCCCAGAACGCACCGTTGGTGCCGTCGGCGATGTTGGTCGAGCTCGGCCAGTTCTTCCAGTAGTGGTTGTTGTAGGGA
>JAFKJZ010000344.1 GCA_017305815.1 Hyphomicrobiales bacterium | reverse complement strand
GCTCGCCGACAATTTCGCCGAAGCACGCGCCGTCTTCGATGAAGTCGACGAAGCGCTCGGCGAGAAGCTCTCGACCGTCATCTGGGATGGCCCGATCGAGCCGCTGACCCTTACCGCCAATGCCCAGCCCGCCCTGATGGCGGTCAGCCTCGCCGCCTTGCGCGTGCTGGAGGCCCAGGGCTTCTCCGTTTCCAGGGCGGCCCATGTCGCCGGCCATTCGCTCGGCGAATATTCGGCGCTGGCCGCCGCCGGCAGCCTGTCGATCTCCGACGCGGCCCGCCTGCTGCGCATCCGCGGCACCGCCATGCAGGCTGCCGTGCCGGTAGGCGAGGGCGCCATGGCCGCGCTGCTCGGCCTCGATTTCGACGCCGCCAAGGCGGTTGCCGACGAGGCCGCCGAGGGGGATGTCTGCCAGGCAGCCAACGACAATGGTCCCGGCCAGGTCGTCATCTCCGGCGCCAAGGCCGCTGTCGAGCGCGCGCTCGAGATCGCCAAGGCGAAGGGCGCCAAGCGCGCGCTGCTGCTGCCGGTGAGCGCGCCGTTCCATTGCCGCCTGATGCAGCCCGCCGCCGACGTGATGGCCGACGCTCTTTCCAAGGTGACGATCAACGCGCCCGTCGTGCCGCTGGTCGCCAACGTGCTGGCCGCGCCGATCTCCGATCCCGCCGAAATCCGCGCCCGCCTCGTCGAGCAGGTGACCGGCATGGTGCGCTGGCGCGAGTCGATCGGCTGGCTCGCCGCCAATGGCAGCGATCTCTTTGTCGAAATCGGCGCCGGCAAGGTGCTGTCGGGGCTTGCCAAGCGCATCGCCCCCGAGTCACAGACGCTCAATGTCGGCACGCCCGACGACGTGGCCGCGGCGATCGAGCGTCTCGCTTGAGCGCCGGCCGCGTCGCAGTCCGTCCAGGGCAGCCAATCCAGGTATGAACCGGATCATCAGAAGGAAGTCGTCATGTTCGATTTGACCGGCAAGCGCGCGCTCGTTACCGGCGCCAGCGGTGGCATCGGCCGGGCGATCGCCCAGGCGCTGCACAAGCAGGGCGCCACCGTCGCCATCTCCGGCACCCGCCGCGAGGCGCTCGAGGCTCTGGCGACCGAGCTCGGCACCAATGTCCATGTCCTGCCGTGCAACCTGTCGGTCGCCGAAGAGGTCGAGCAGTTGGTCCCGCGCGCCGAAGAGGCGATGGGCGAGGTCGACCTCCTGATCAACAATGCCGGCATCACGCGCGACATGCTGTTCGCCCGCCTGTCGGACGAGGCGTGGCAGGAAGTCCTCGACGTCAACCTGACCTCGGCCTTCCGCCTGACCCGCGCCGCGCTGCGCGGCATGATGCGCCGCCGTTCCGGCCGCATCATCTCGATCACCTCGATCGTCGCGGTGACGGGCAATGCCGGCCAGGGCAACTATACCGCGTCCAAGGCGGCGCTGATCGCGATGTCGAAGTCGCTCGCCCAGGAAGTGGCGAGTCGCAACGTCACGGTCAATTGCGTCGCCCCCGGTTTCATCGAGACGGCGATGACCGACGCCCTCAACGAAAAGATTCGTGCATCGCTTCTGGAGCGGGTGCCGGCCAAGCGTCTCGGCACGCCCGAGGACATCGCCGCCGCCGTGGTCTACCTGGCCTCGGAAGAAGCGGCCTACGTGACCGGCCAGACCCTTCATGTCAACGGTGGTATGGCTATGATCTAATTGAGGTTTCTGCGTTCGCGCAAACCTCTCGGAGAGGGTCTGTCACACCCCTTCGCGGCGGCTGGTCAAGGTTCAGAAACTATGTTAGGACCGCGCAATATCAGTGCCGCGTCTTCGCCGCTTTCGCGGCGGAGCGGGTGTGGATTGACGATCGCCGAAGACTAGTGACGATATCGCGGTGCGTTTTCGGGGGATTGCCGAGACGTCCGGGTTTCCAGCGCGCGAGAAGTCGCGGCAATAGTAGACAGAGAACAATCGAGGTTTTGAGACATGAGCGACATCGCTGATCGGGTAAAGAAGATCGTCATCGAGCATCTCGGCGTCGAAGCCGACAAGGTGACCGAGGGCGCGAGCTTCATCGACGATCTCGGCGCTGACAGCCTCGACACGGTCGAGCTGGTCATGGCGTTCGAGGAAGAGTTCGGCGTGGAGATCCCCGACGACGCAGCCGAGACGATCCTGACCGTCGGCGACGCAGTCAGCTTCCTGGAGAAGAACGCCGGCTGATCGCCGATGTTCATCCATCGTAAGCCAATGACAAGAACGGCCGGACCCGCCTGGGTCCGGATCGGGGGAAGCGTATGAGACGAGTCGTTGTAACCGGGATGGGTATGGTGACGCCGCTCGGTTGCGGCGTCGACGCCAACTGGTCGAACATTCTTGCCAGCAAGAGCGGCGCCCAGAAGATCACGAGCTTCGAGGTCGAGGACCTGCCGGCTCAGATCGCTTGCCTTATCCCGCACGGTGACAAGGCCGACGGCAAGTACAATCCGGACGACTGGATGGAGCCGAAAGACCAGCGCAAGGTCGATGATTTCATCGTCTACGCGATGGCCGCGGCCGACCAGGCCGTGCATGATTCGGGTTGGTTGCCCACCGAGTACGAGGACCAGATCCGCACCGGCGTGCTGATCGGTTCCGGCATCGGCGGCATCCAGGGCATCGTCGAGGCCGGCTTCACGCTGCGCGACAAGGGCCCCCGCCGGATCAGCCCCTTCTTCATCCCCGGCCGCCTGATCAACCTCGCCTCCGGCCAGGTCTCGATCCGCTACGGTTTCAAGGGACCGAATCATTCGGTCGTGACGGCCTGCTCGACGGGCTCGCACGCGATCGGCGACGCCGCGCGCCTGATCGCGCTCGACGATGCCGACGTCATGATCGCCGGCGGCACCGAGGGCTCGGTCTCCCGCATCGCGCTCGCAGGCTTTGCCGCCTGCAAGGCGCTGGCGACCAACTTCAATGATCG
>JAFKJZ010000343.1 GCA_017305815.1 Hyphomicrobiales bacterium | reverse complement strand
GCGCGCCGACCTCGCCGCCTCGAACGTCACGCTCAAGCTGAAATCGGCCGATTTCAAGCTGCGCACCCGCTCGCGCCAGCTCGCCGACCCGACCCGCCTCGCCGACCGCATCTTCAGAACCGCCGAGCAGATGCTGGCGCATGAGACCGACGGCACGACCTATCGGCTGATCGGCGTCCAGGTCTCCGATTTCTCCGATCCGCAGCTGGCCGACCCCGACGACCTCGTCGACCCCGCCGCCGCCAAGCGTGCGAAGGCCGAGGAAGCGATCGACAAGGTGCGCGGCAAGTTCGGCAAGGGCGCCGTCGAACACGGCCTCACCTTCCGCAAGCCGGAATAGCCCCCCGCGCCGCCTTGGTCATGTCACGCCCCGCCGCTATGCTTCTCGGCAAGTGCTGGGTGGGACAGCCAGATCGGGAGGAAAACCATGGCCGGAAAGCCGGCGAAACAGCCCGCCAAGGCGAAATCCGCGACAAAAGCGGATCCGTCGCCGCCAAAGCTCCTCGCCGGCGGCAATCCGCAGATCGCCAAGGGCTATGGCGACGAACCCGTGCAGGCCTATATCGCCGCCATGCCGGACTGGAAGCGTGAGGTCGGCGAGCGCCTCGACGCGATCGTAACCGCCGCCGTGCCGGGCGTGCGCAAGGCGGTCAAATGGAACTCGCCGCTCTATGGCGCCGACGAGGACGGCTGGTTCCTCGGCCTTCACTGCATGACCCGCTACATCAAGGTCGCCTTCTTTCGCGGCGCCGCCCTCGATCCGCCGCCGCCCGGCGCCTCGAAGCAGGAGCATGTGCGCTATCTCGATATCCATGAAGACAAGCCGTTCGACGAGGCCCGGTTCGAGGATTGGGTGAAGCAGGCGAGCCGCCTGCCCGGCGAGAGGATGTGAAGGGGCACCCATCATGACAGCAGCCGAAGAGGCAACCGAGGTCAGCGCCTCCGAGACCATCGACGCCAAGATCCGCGAACTGGCCGACTGGCGCGGCGAGACGCTGGCCCGCGTCCGCAAGTGGATCCACGAGGCCGATCCGGACGTGGTCGAGGAAGTGAAATGGCGCGGCGTGCCGGTCTGGTCGCATGACGGCATCCTCTGCACCGGCGAGACCTACAAGAAGGCGGTCAAGCTGACCTTCGCGCATGGCGCCGCGCTCGACGATCCCGCAGGCCTGTTCAATGCGAGCCTCGAGGGCAACACCCGCCGCGCGCTCGACATTCCCGAAGGCGCGCCGCTGGACGAGACCGCCTTCAAGGCGCTGATCCGCGCCGCCGTGGCGCTCAACCAGTCGCTCGCCGCCAAGCGGCGAAAGCCGAAAAGCCAATCGTAAACCAAGCGGCGCGGCTTTCCCCGCCCATGGCGCGGGCCAGCCAAAACGCATATTGCCCGCGCCCGCGCCGCCCCTCATGATCGCCAGACTTCAGTCCCCCGTGGAATCGCAGAGAAAACACATGTCGGAAGCAACGCTCCACCCTCTCGCCGGCAAGCCGGTTCCGCGCTCGGCCCTGACCAACATCCCGCGGCTGATGACCGCCTATTTCACGCTGCAGCCCGACCCGGCGATCCCGACCCAGAAGGTCGCCTTCGGCACGTCCGGACATCGCGGCTCGGCCTTCGCCTCCGCCTTCAACGAATGGCACATCCTGGCGATCACCCAGGCCGTCTGCCTGTATCGCCAGCACGCCGGCATCACCGGCCCGCTCTTCATCGGCATGGACAGCCACGCCCTCTCCGAGGCCGCCCTCGCCTCGGCCATCGAGGTGCTCGCCGCCAACGGCGTCGAGACCATGGTCGACGAGCATCTCGGCTACACGCCGACGCCGGTCATCTCGCACGCCATCCTCACCTATAACAGAGGCCGCACCGAAGGCCTCGCCGACGGCATCGTGATCAGCCCGTCGCACAATCCGCCCGACGATGGCGGCTTCAAGTACAACCCGACCAATGGCGGCCCGGCCGATGTCGACGTCACCTCCTGGATCGGCAAGGCGGCGAACGAGTTCCTGGCGGCCAAGCTCGCCGGCGTGAAGCGCCTGCCCTTCGCCCGCGCGCGCAAGGAAGCCTGCATCCGCCCCTATGACTACATCACCCCCTATGTCGCCGATCTCGACAGGGTCATCGACATGGAGGCGATCCGCGCGGCCGGCGTGAAGATCGGCATCGACCCGCTCGGCGGCGCCGCCGTCCGCTACTGGCAGCCGATGATCGAGCGCTACAAGCTCGACGCCACGGTGGTGAACGACATCGTCGACCCGACCTTCTCCTTCATGACGGCGGACTGGGACGGCAAGATCCGCATGGACTGCTCGTCGCCCTACGCCATGGCGCCGCTGATCGCGCTGGCGGACAAATTCGACATCGCCTTCGCCAACGACACCGACGCCGACCGCCACGGCATCGTCACGCCCTCGGGCGGGCTGATGAACCCCAACCAGTTCCTCGCCGCCTCGATCGCCTATCTCTGCCGCCACCGGCCGGAATGGAGCGAGAACAGCGCCTTCGGCAAGACGGCCGTCTCCAGCGGCATGATCGATCGCGTCGTCGCCAAGATGGGCCGCAGGCTGGTCGAGGTGCCGGTCGGCTTCAAATGGTTCAGCGCCGGGCTGATCGACGGCTCGCTCGCCTTCGGCGGCGAGGAAAGCGCCGGCGCCTCGTTCCTGCGCCGCGACGGCGAGGTCTGGACCACCGACAAGGACGGCCTGATCATGGGCCTGCTGGCGGCCGAGATCACCGCCGTCACCGGAAGCGACCCCAACCAGTTCTACCAGTCGGTCACCGCCGATCTGGGCAAATCCTACTACGCCCGCATCGACGCGCCGGCGACGTCGGAGCAGAAGGCGATCCTCGGCAAGCTCGACCCGTCGAAGATCGACGCCGACGAACTGGCCGGCGAGAAGGTGACGGCGCGCCTGACCCGCGCGCCGGGCAACGACGCCTCGATCGGCGGCATCAAGGTGGTG
>JAFKJZ010000342.1 GCA_017305815.1 Hyphomicrobiales bacterium | reverse complement strand
GTTATGCAATTCGCTTCATAGCTACGCCCAAGCTCTTCGCCCTTTCGGAGGAAACATGCCGGATCGCACTTCGCTCGCCATCGTTCTCGCCGCAGGTGAGGGCACGCGCATGCGCTCGGCCCTGCCCAAGGTGATGCATCCGGTGGCAGGCCTGCCGATGATCGGTCATGTGCTGAAGACCGCGACCGGCGCCGGCATCGATCGTTTCGCTGTGGTCGTCGGCAATGGCGCGGGCGCGGTGCGCGACTTCGCCGCCAAGGCGGCGCCTTCCGCGGTCCTGGTCGAGCAGGTCGAGCGGCTCGGCACGGCCCATGCCGTGCTCGCGGCGCGCGCGGCGCTCGAAATCGCAGCCGATGACGTCCTGGTGCTCTACGGCGATACGCCGCTCGTCACCGCCGAGACGCTGGCCCGGATGCGGGCGGAACTCGCCAAGGGCGCCAGCGTCGTCGTGCTCGGCTTCCGCCCGGAGATTCCGGCCGGCTATGGCCGCCTGATCGAGCGCGACGGGCAGTTGATCGCGATTCGCGACAGCGCCGGGAAGGTTTCGAGCAGCCAGAACGACATCGCCGTCATCTGGCCGGTCAGGAACAGAACGCCGGCAAGGATCAGGAACAGGCCCATCGCCTTCTCCACCATCGGCATATGGCGGCGGAAGCGGCGCAGCCCGCCGATGAAGCGCTCGGCGAAGCCGGCGGCGATCATGAAGGGAATGCCGAGGCCGAGCGAATAGATCGCCAGCAACCCGGCGCCGCGGCCGACCGTATCCTGCGATCCGGCGACGGCGAGGATCGCCGCCAGCACCGGACCGATGCAGGGCGTCCAGCCGAAAGCGAAGGCAAGGCCGAGCACATAGGCGCCGACCAGGCCGCCCGGCTGGTTCGCGACCTGGACGCGCGCCTCGCGCTGCAGGAAGGCGATGCGGAAGACGCCGAGGAAATGCAGGCCCATGACGATGATGACGAGGCCGGCGACGACGGAGAGGATCTCCTGCTGCCGCGCTACCATGCGGCCGAGCACCGAGGCGGTGGCGCCGAGCAGCACGAAGACGGTGGTGAAGCCGAGCACGAAGGCGAAGGACGAGCGCAGCACCATGCGACGGATGCGGGCGTCGGCCTTCGTCCCCACCACCTCGTCGAGGCTGAGTCCGGTCACGTAGCAGAGATAGGGCGGCACGAGCGGCAGCACGCAGGGCGAGATGAAGGACAGCAACCCCGCGATCAGGGCGCCCCAGAGCGTAACGTCTGACGGCATGGCTTTTCGGTCGTTTCCGGCAAAATGGTTCGACGACCGGCGGATGCCACCGTCGCAAGGCCGTTATAGGGCAAAGGCGCGGGCGACACACGCGGACATCGGATCGCAGCCTCCCCGCTTGGCGGCGCGACGCGCTTCCGCTAATGGGCATGGGCGATAGAGACCAGCGGGAGGATCACCGAATGATCGTGAGTTGCGGCGAGGCACTGATCGACTTCTTGCCGGTCAAGGATACTGGCGGGAACGATTCCTATCAGCCGAAGGTCGGCGGCTCGCCCTACAATGTGGCGCTCACCACCGGCCGGCTCGGCATTCCGACCGGATTCCTCGGCGGTATCTCGACCGACTTCTTCGGCGAAATGCTGGTTGAGGAACTGAAGCGCTCGCAGGTCAGCCTGAAATATACCGGCCTGTCGGCGCGCCCGACGACGCTTGCCTTCGTCAGCCTGCTGCATGACGAGCCGCAATACGCCTTCTTCGACGAGAATTCGGCCGGCCGCCTGCACGATCCCGCCGCGCATGAGCCAATCGGCGACGAGGTCGAGGCGATCCATTTCGGTTCGATCTCGCTCATTCCCGAACCGATCGTCAGCCGCCTCTCCGCCGTCATGGACGCCAATCGCGGCAAGCGGGTGATCTGCTACGATCCCAATGTCCGCCCGACGCTGATCCACGACCGCGACGCCTTCTGCGCCAATGTCGAGAAGTTCGCACATGGCGCCGACATCGTGAAGATCTCCGGCGCCGACCTCGAATGGCTCTATCCGGGCGTCGCGGCGGAGACGGTCGCGGCCGGCTGGCTTGCCGCCGGCACCGGTCTCGTCGTCGTCACGCGGGGCGGCAATGGCGTCACCGCCTATACGCCGACCGGCCCGGTGTTCAGCCCCGTCATCCCCGTCACCATCGCCGATACGGTCGGCGCGGGCGACAGCTTCGCCGGCGGCCTGCGAGCGCGGCTTTCGGAGAAGGGCCACCTCACCATCCATGGCGTGCGCAACATCGACCC
Source organism: Hyphomicrobiales bacterium (assembly GCA_017305815.1). Taxonomy (GTDB): domain Bacteria; phylum Pseudomonadota; class Alphaproteobacteria; order Rhizobiales; family Kaistiaceae; genus Kaistia; species Kaistia nematophila. Next base: position 712 of record JAFKJZ010000342.1, on the reverse strand, counting down.
CGAGGCCCTCAAGGACGCACTCGACTTCGCCAACCGCGTCGCCGCCATCACCTGCTCGCGCGCCGGCGCCAATCCGCCCTGGCGCAGCGAACTGGTCGGCGTCGACGCCTAGGCAGCGGTCGTGAAGCCGGGTTCTGCCCCTGGACAGATCGTCATCCTGAACGGCGCGCCGCGATCCGGGAAATCGAGCATCGCGGCCGCCCTGCAGGAAGACGCCCGTCGTGCCTGGATGAACCTCGGCGTCGACGGCTACATCAACACCATCACCCCGCCGCCGCTTCGGCCTGGCCTCGGATTGCGGCCGGGTGGCGAGCGGCCGGATCTCGAACCGCTGGTGCCGCGCTTCTACGCGGCGCTCTACGAGTCGATCGCGGCGCATAGCCGGCTCGGCTTCGACGTCGTCGTCGATATCGCCCATCACGACGACTATTCGCAGCCGCTCGATATTCTGCCGGATTGCGCCCGCCGGCTGGCCGGCCTGCCGGTGCTGTTCGTCGGCGTCCATTGCCCCATCGAAACGATCATGGCGCGGCGCAATGCCGGACAGGCGGGGCGCGAGGGCCTCTACGCGGTCGGCACGGCGGAAGAGCCTGTTCCCGTCCCTGTCCTGCGCTGGCAGCACGCGGTCCATGTTCCCGGCATCTACGACCTCGAAGTCGACACGTCCCGCCTCAGCCCGGCCGAGTGCGCGGCGCGGATTCGGGCGCATCTG
>JAFKJZ010000341.1 GCA_017305815.1 Hyphomicrobiales bacterium | reverse complement strand
GATCTCGGCCGGCCAGCTCGGCGCGCGGCCCAGCATTGAGGGCCAGCAGCTCAACGTCACGATCACGGCGCAGAGCCAGTTGCAGACGCCGGACCAGTTCCGCAACATCATCCTGAAGACGAGCACTGACGGCTCGATCGTCCATTTGAGCGATGTCGCGCGCGTCGAGATCGGTTCGGAAAGCTACACCAGCAGTTCGCGCTTCAACGGCCTGCCCGCTGCCGGCTTTGGCATAAACCTCGCCACCGGCGCTAATGCCATCGACACGGCCGCTGGCGTCGAGGAAGTGCTCACCAAGCTGTCGGCGAGCCTGCCGTCCAACATCAAGGTCGTCACGGCCTATGACACCACCCCGTTCGTCAAGCTTTCGATCGAGAAGGTGATCGAGACGCTGATCGAGGCCGTCGTCCTCGTCTTCATCGTCATGTTCATCTTCCTGCAGAGCTTCCGCGCCACGCTGATCCCGACGATTGCCGTGCCGGTCGTGCTGCTCGGCACCTTCGCCGTGCTCTCCTTCGCGGGCTATTCGATCAACACGCTGACCATGTTCGCCATGGTGCTGGCGATCGGCCTGCTCGTCGACGACGCCATCGTGGTGGTCGAGAACGTCGAGCGCGTGATGGCGGAAGAGGGGTTGTCGCCGCGCGAGGCGACGAAGAAGTCGATGGGCGAGATCACTGGCGCGCTGATCGGCATCGCCCTGGTGCTGTCGGCCGTGTTCGTGCCGATGGCCTTCTTCTCCGGCTCGGTCGGCGTCATCTACCGCCAGTTCGCGGTGACGATCGTCGCGGCCATGGTGCTGTCCGTCTTCGTCGCCCTGGTGCTGACGCCGGCGCTCTGCGCCACCATGCTGAAGCCGTCGAGCGGACATATGGAGCGCAAGGGCTTCTTCGGCTGGTTCAACCGCACCTTCGATCGCGGCGCTGACCGCTACCAGCGCGGCGTGCACGGCATCATCCGCCGGCCGCTGCGTTCCTTCGTCGTCTATCTCCTGATGTGCGCGGGCGTCGCCGTGCTCTTCAGCAAGCTGCCGACCTCCTTCCTGCCGGAAGAGGACCAGGGCGTGCTGATGACGTCGATTCAGCTGCCGGTCGGCGCGACGAGCGCGCGGACGCTGGAGGTGGTGAAGCAGGTCGAGAACCATTTCCTCACCCAGGAAAAGGACTCCGTCGACAGCGTCTTCGTCGCCCTCGGCTTCGGCTTCAACGGCAGCGGCCAGAACTCGGCCATGGCCTTCGTCAAGCTGAAGGATTTCGAGGAGCGCAAGGCCAAGGACCAGTCCGCGTCGGCGATCGCCGGCCGGGCGATGGCGGCGTTCTCGGGGATCCGCGATGCGCAGGTCTTCGCGCTGTCGCCACCGGCCCTGCCCAATCTCGGCAATTCGAACGGTTTCGAGATGTATCTGCAGGATTCGGCCGGCGCCGGCCAGCAGCAGCTCGCGGCGGCGCGGGACCAGTTGCTGGCGCTGGCGCGCGCGAACCCGCAGGTGAGCGGCGTCCGCCAGGGCGGGCAGGAGGATCAGGCCGAATTCAAGATCGACATCGACCAGGCCAAGGCGCGCGCCCTCGGCATCGATCTCGGCGACATCAACGACACGATCTCGGTCGGGTTCGCCGGCAGCTATGTCAACGACTTCATCGACCGCGGCAAGGTCAAGCCGGTCTACCTGCAGGCCGACGCGCCCTTCCGCATGCAGCCCGACAATCTGAACGACTGGTTCGTCCGCAATGCCAGCGGCGAGATGGTGCCGTTCTCGAGCTTCGTGTCGACGGACTGGACCTATGGCTCGCCCAAGCTCGACCGCTACAACGGCGTTTCGGCCGTCAGCATCCAGGGCTCCGCCGGCAGCGGCGTCAGCTCGGGCACGGCGATGAACGAGATGCTGGCCATGGTCGAGAAGCTGCCGAGCGGCTTCACCGCCTCCTGGACGGGCCTTTCCTATCAGGAGCAGCTTTCCGGCAACCAGGCGCCGGCGCTCTATGCGATCTCGATCCTGGTCGTCTTCCTTTGCCTGGCGGCGCTCTATGAGAGCTGGTCGATCCCGTTCTCGGTCATGCTGTCGGTGCCGATCGGCGTGCTCGGTGCGCTGGTCGCCGCCAAGCTGTTCGGACAGGCGAACGACGTCTACTTCAAGGTCGGCCTGCTCACGACGATAGGCCTCGCTGCCAAGAACGCGATCCTGATCGTCGAATTCGCCAAGGACCAGCAGGCGGCGGGCAAGGAACTGGTCGAGGCGACGCTCAGTGCCGCGCGGCTGCGCCTGCGGCCGATCCTGATGACCTCGCTCGCCTTCATCTTCGGCATCCTGCCGCTGGCGATCGCCACCGGCGCAGGCTCCGGCGCGCAGAACGCTGTCGGCACCGGCGTGATGGGCGGCATGCTGGCGGCGACGACGATCGGCATCTTCTTCGTGCCGCTGTTCTATGTCGCGGTCCGCCGGCTGGCGGACTGGCGCTCGGCGCGGAAGACGAAGGACACGCCGGCGGCGACCGGAAAGCCGGTCTGACGGCCAAGGAATGCAAGGCGACGGCGCAGGCTCTTTCGAGCCCGCGCCGTCGCTTCGTTTCGGCCTAGCGCTCGACGCGCTCCCAATCGGGGCCAGGATTGAAGCTGCGGATTTGCGGCGCGACGCGGCTGGTCGTGGCGCCGAGGTTGCGCTGGTAGACGTCGCCGCGCTGGTCGCACAGGAACGTCATGATGCCCGTCTCGCCCCAGGTCTCGGGATAGGCGACGAGCGCGAATCCGGCCAGCATCCTGTCCTTGACCAGATAATTGTAGGCGCCGCCCGGCGCGGCGGGGCCCTGCCGCGTCAGGATGCGATAGTGGTAGCCGTGATAGGAGCCGGGAAGCGCCGGGTCCTTGCTGGCGTGAACGGCAGCGGCGACGATCCGGTCTCCAAGCGGGCTGCGGTCGGTCGCGGTCTCGGGCGCCCAGTAGAGGCCGTCATGCCGGCCGTCCGAGCTGACCAGGCGGCG
>JAFKJZ010000571.1 GCA_017305815.1 Hyphomicrobiales bacterium | reverse complement strand
CCGGACGGCGCGCTGATGACGGATCCTCTCTTCGGCAAGCTCGCCCTGGTCGGCATCGGCCATATCGGCGCCTCGATCGCGCTCGCGGCGCGCCGGGCCGGCGTGGTCGGCGAGATCGCGATATCGACCCGCAGTCCGGCGACGCTCGCCCGCGCCGAGGAACTCGGCCTCGGCGACGTCTATTTCGTCGACGCGGCCGACGCGGTGCGCGGCGCCGATCTCGTCATCGTCTGCGTGCCGGTCGGCGCGTCGGGCGACGTCGCCAAGGCGATCGGCCCGCATCTGAAGGCCGGCGCGATCGTTTCCGATGTCGGCTCGGTCAAGGTCTCGGTCGTCAAGGCGATGGCGCCGCACCTGCCGTCGGCGGTGCATTTCATTCCCGGCCACCCGCTCGCCGGCACAGAGCATTCGGGCCCGGACGCTGGCCTGGTCGACCTGTTCCAGAACCGCTGGTGCGTGCTGACGCCGGCGGAGACGGCCGATCCCGCCGCGGTCGAGAAGCTGATGGCGTTCTGGCGGGCGCTTGGCGCCAATGTCGAGGCGATGAGCGCCGAGCACCACGACCTGGTGCTGGCGATCACCAGCCACCTGCCGCATCTGATCGCTTACAACATCGTCGGCACCGCCTCGGATCTCGAATCGGGCATCCGCTCCGAAGTGCTGAAATTCTCGGCTTCCGGATTTCGCGATTTCACCCGCATCGCGGCCTCGGATCCGACGATGTGGCGCGACGTCTTCCTGAACAACAAGGAAGCCGTGCTCGAGATGCTCGGTCGCTTCAACGAGGATCTGGCGACGCTGACGCGAGCGATCCGCAACGGTGACGGCGACACGCTCTTCGACCTGTTCACGCGGACCCGCGCCATACGTCGTTCGATCGTCGCCATCGGCCAGGACACGTCCGCCCCAGATTTCGGCCGCCGGGATCATACCAAGCCGGATCAGGCCAAGACCTGAGGTTGGAGGCTCTTCCTCACCTCTCCTGAGGGAGAGGTGAGTGTTCAGCTCGTCCGCGCCAGCGCGATCGCCTTGCGGATGGCGGCGCGGTGCGGGTCGACGAGCGGTAGCGGCAGCTCCGCCGCGACGTCGGCGAGGATCGGGATCAGCCCGGCGCCGCCGAGCACGACGCGCGCCGATCAGCCCGGCGCCGCCGAGCACGACGCGCGCCGCGCCGGTGCGCTCTGCCTCTTCCGTGATCATCGCGCGGCACAGTTCGGCATCGCGCGCCGCCGCGTCGCCGATCGACAGGAAGCTGGAAATCCGGTCGGAGAGGCCGATCGTCGCCGCCAGCTCGGCGAGCATGTCGCACCAGGCTTCGCCATTGGTGGCGACCATGAACGGTCCCGGCTGTTCCGCCGCGGCGCGCAGTCCCGCCTCGGCAAAGCCGGCGACGGGGCAGGGGACCGCCTCCTGCAGGGCGTCGATGCCGGGATCGCCAAAGCAGGCGATGACGATCGCATCCGGTGCCGCGCCATCCAGCAGTTCAGCCTTGGCGACATCGACGACGGCCTCGGCCGCGATCGCCGCGCCGGCGCGGTCGGAGATATAGGGCGCGCCGAAGCGGGCGGTGACGGCGGAGACGGTGACGGAGCCGCCGGCTTCGTCCTCGGCCAGCGCACGAAGCCTCGCGGTGATCGCCTCCGACGTGTTCGGATTGATCACCATCAGCCGCAGCGGGCTCTGGGCGGGCTGGGAATTGTCGTTCATGTGCGCGTCTCCCGATGTCTCATCATGCCCGTTGCAAGCAAGCCGCGCGCCAGAAACCTCAGCTCCCGGCGATGGCGGCGGCCTTGCCGAGCCTCAGCGGCGGCAGGCGGCCGAGCGGGATGAAGCCGGCCGACACCTTGCCGTTCTTGATCGTCAGCGTCGTCTCGCGCCAAGTCTTGCCGTCGACCTGGACCGGCTTCAGGAAGGCCGAGAGCGGGCCGAGGATCTGTGCGACCTGGTCGCGGCTGCCGGGATGGATGGTTTCGGCGAGGTCCGGCAGCTTCTCGAGCTGGTCGACGCGGATCGCGACCTTGCCGGAGATGACGCCGTCCGGCGCGACCGTGAGATCGCCGCTGGCATTCGCCAGGAAGCCGCCGACATCGAGGTTGAGCTGGCCAAGCTTGACCTGGCCGCCGGCGGCGATCCAGGCTGGCAGCGGATCGACGTGGCCGTCGCGGAGCTCGGGCAACGCGCCCGGCAGGATGGCGTAGAGCTTGGCCGAGAGAGCGGGCAGCGGCGGCGCGCCGGGAATCGTCGCGGCGAAATTGTCGACCGTGCCGGCGAGGTCGAGAGCCGTTGCGTCCGCGTCGTTCTGCAGCAGGTGCAGTTCGGCGTGCTTGGCGCTTGCCGCCGTCGGAAGGCGCGGATTGGCGGGGGCGTTGATCGTGGTCGTCAGATCGTCGGCGACGGCGGAAAAACGCTTCAGGCGCGAGGTGCCGACGCGGACGCTGGTCTGCAGCGAGGTCCAGTTGGCCTCGACGCCGAGATCGCCGGGCGCCTTCAGGGCCAGCGGCCCCTGCACCGAGGCGAGCACATGGCCGGGATTGTAGATGAGCGCGATCGCCTCCATCGCGCCGACCTGGGCTTTGAGCCCCTTCGACGGCAGTTCGAGCGAAGCGGGTGCGCAGTCGAGCGTGAACTTGAACGGGAAGCCGCCGAGCGATTCGGCGTTGCAGCCGAGAACGCCGCCTTCGGCGACGAAATCGGCCTTCATGGCGGCGATGCGTTCGCTGGCGATCCGGTTGGCCCAGAACCAGCCGCCGGCCCAGATCGCGCACAGCAGCAAGGCTGCGGCGATGACGAACTGGAACTTGCGCCGGGCGGAACGGGGCCGGGCGGCGTCCACTGTCGCGGTTGCGTCCGTCTTGGCCGGGTCGATCATCCGTTTCCTCCGTTGATGTGGCGGGCGGCGGCTGTTACGCGGTGACAATCTGTCTTTTCGAGGACGAACTCATGTCCGATTTCTGGGTCTTTGGCTATGGCTCGCTGATGTGGCGGCCGGGCTTCGCCTTCGAAGAGGCGATTCCCGCCCATCTCGAGGGCGAGCGCCGGGCCTTCTGCATCCAGTCCTATGTCTATCGCGGCACGCCGGAACATCCGGGCCTTGTGCTGGGCCTCGATAAGGGCGGCTCGTGCCGAGGCATGGCGTTTCGCGTTGCCGATGGCGCGCGTGATGTCGTCCTCGCCTATCTGCGCGAGCGAGAGCTCGTCACCAATTCCTACATCGAGGTCGAGCGCAACATCCGGCTGGAGCGGCCGGCGCGCGATTATGTGCGGGCGATCACCTATGTCGTCGATCGCACCCACCCGCAATATGCCGGCGACCTCTCGCGCGAGGCGGTGTTGGCGCAGGTGCGCGACAGCGTCGGCCAGGCCGGCAGCAACCGCGATTATGTGCTGGCGACCGCGGCTCACCTCGCCGGGCTCGGCATAGAGGATCCGTTGCTCGAATGGCTGGCGGCGCGGCTGATGGCCGAGCCGGCCAGTTGATCACGCTGATTCGCTCGCCTGGACGGCGTTGATGCGGGCGACCGCTTCGGGCGGCAGCGGCGGCGGGTTCGGACCCTCGGCCGCCTCGATCAGCAGCTTGTCGGTCGCCGGCTCGAGCGCGCCGATCAGGGTTGCCAAGAAGGTCTTTGAATCGAGACCGGGCGGAATCGGGTCGAGCACGTCCATGACGATGGTGCCGGGAAAGCGCAGGAAGCTCTGGCGCGGCCAGTAGAGGCCCGAATTCATCGCGATCGGCACCACCGGCACCTTCAGCTCGCGATAGAGATGGATGATGCCGAACTTGTAGTCGGGCGGCGAGCCGGCGGTGCGGCGTGTGCCCTCGGGGAACAGGATGACCTGGCGGCCCGCCTCGACGGCTTCCTTCGAATCGGCGGCGAGCTTCCGGAGCGCCTTCGAGCCGCCGGCGCGGTCGACCGGGATCATGCCGGCCTTCCAAGTGTACCAGCCGAACAGGGGGATCCACATCAGCTGCCGCTTCATGACATAGGTCGGGTCATCGAGCAGATGGAACAGCGCCATCGTCTCGAAGGCAGACTGGTGCTTCGGCGCGATCAGGCCGCCGCCCTTCGGCAGCTTTTCGATGCCGCGCACCTCGATCTTCGTGCCGGCGAAGACGCGCAGCGCCCACATCGACGAGGCGGTCC
>JAFKJZ010000570.1:1552-4568 GCA_017305815.1 Hyphomicrobiales bacterium | reverse complement strand
GCGCCGGCAGCTGCTCTACAAGGTCGAGCTGCCGCATGCGCTGCCCACCATCATGGCCGGCGTCACCCAATGCATCATGCTGTCGCTCTCCATGGTGGTGATCGCGGCGCTGGTGGGCGCAGACGGCCTCGGCAAGCCGGTCGTGCGGGCGCTGAATTCCGTCAATATCGGCATGGGCTTCGAGGCGGGGGCGGCGATCGTGCTGCTCGCCATCGTGCTCGATCGCGTCTGCAAGCGCCCCGTGCGCAAGACCGGGAGGTCCTGACCATGGCGGCCATCGAATTCAAGGATGTCGACATCGTCTTCGGCGACCGCCGCAGAAAGGCGCTGGAGCAGCTCGACAAGGGCGCGACGCGCGACGAGATCCTCGCCCGAAGCGGCGCCGTCATCGGCGCCGCCGGCGTCAATCTCTCGGTCGAGCCCGGCGAGATCTGCGTGCTGATGGGGCTTTCCGGCTCGGGCAAGTCGACCGTCCTGCGCGCCGTCAACGGCCTGAACCCGGTGACGCGCGGCGCGGTTCTTGTCAGCCACGAAGGGGCGCCGGTCGACGTGACGCGCTGCGACGAGGCGACTCTCCGCGAGATCCGCATGGGCACCGTCTCGATGGTGTTCCAGCAGTTCGGCCTGCTGCCCTGGCGCTCCGTGCGCGAGAATGTCGGTTTCGGGCTGGAGATCCGTGGCATTCCGAAGGACGAGCGCAGGCGCATCGTCGATGAGAAGCTTGCCATGGTCGGATTGACGCAATGGGCCGACAAGCATGCGCATGAGCTTTCCGGCGGCATGCAGCAGCGAGTCGGCCTCGCCCGCGCCTTCGCCACCGACGCCGACATCCTGCTGATGGACGAGCCGTTCTCGGCGCTCGACCCGCTGATCCGCGACAAGATGCAGGACGAGCTCCTGAGCCTGCAGAAGCGGATCCAGAAAACGATCCTCTTCGTCAGCCACGACCTCGACGAGGCGATGAAGCTCGGCAACAAGATCGCCATCATGGAGGCGGGCCGCATCGTCCAGTGCGGCACGGCGGAGGACATCCTGCTGCGGCCGGCGACGCCCTATGTCGCCGATTTCGTCAAGCACACCAACCCGTTGAACGTGCTGCGCGGCGGTTCGGTGATGACCCCGGCGAGCGAACTGCGCCGCGACGACGGTGTCATCCTGCTCGATCGCGCCGGCGAGGTTCGGATGCGCCTCGACGCTTCCGACCGGCCGGTTGGCGTCGAACTCGCCGGCCGCGAGGGCAGCCTCGGCCGCGTCAACGGCAATGCCGCGGCCTTCGACACACCCTGCGACCTGATCGTTGCGCCGGTCGGGCTGAAGCTTGCCACGGCGATCGCGCTGAAGCGGAAATCCGACCATCCGATCGTCTTCGTCGACGCGGACGGCCGGCTCGCCGGCCTCTGCGGCGACGACGAGATCTATGGCAGCCTGCTGCGCCGCAGCGCCTAAGCCTCAGACAAGCTTGACGATTTCGGTCTGCGTCGGCGTCGTCACGCTGGGGCCGGCGACGGGATCGAGGAAGACGTTGATCTCGAGCCGGACGCCGAATTCCGGCAGATAGATCGCTGGTTCGATCGAAAAGCCGGTGCGCGGCAGGATGCGGCGGGTGTCGTGCGTCTCGAGGTTGTCGAGATTGACGCCGAGGCCGTGCAGCCGCTTGCCCGGCCCCATGCTATGGCCGGTGCGGTGGTGGAAATTGTCGCCGAAACCGGCCGCCGCGATGATGCCGCGCGCCACGTCGTCGACCTGCCAGCCCTCCAGCACCTCGCCGGATTGCCAAGCCTTTTCAATCGCCTGCAGCGCGCCGTCGCGGGCATGGCGGACGATGTCGAAGACGGTCTGGAGCCTCTCCGGGATGACATCGCCGGCATAGGCGCCCCAGGCGATGTCGGAATAGACGTTGCGCTCGCCGGGATAGCGCGCCCAGAAATCGATCAGCAGCCAGTCGCCGGCGCCGATGAGAGCCGAGCCCTCCGGCTTCGGCTCGTAGGAGACGATGCCGGAATGGCCGTTGACCTGCACCACCGGCTGGCCCTCCGTCTCCAGCCCGAGGCGCTCGAACTCGGAAACGATGAACTGCTGCAGCCCATATTCTGTTAGCGGCCTGTTAACCCGGATCGCGGTTTTCGCCAGATCGAAGGCGGCGTCCTTGATGCCGGCGACGACGACGCAGGCGCGCTTGTGGCTCTCGATCGCGAAATCGTCCCAGGCGGCGGCCGAGACCTGGAACAGGTCGGCCGAGGTGACGATCCGGTAATCCCATGTCCGCAACAGTTCGATCGTGCCGGCATCGGCCCAGGCGACGGTCGGCACCCCGCCCTCTTCCGAATATTCCATCGCCAAAGTCTTCGCCGGTCCGAGCAGGTCGCGGAGCATCGCCCGCATCTCGACCCAGCCGCGGAAGATCCGCTTCTCGAGGTCGACGTCGTGGAAGAAGAACTGGTCGACGGTATGGATCAGCAGAACCGGTTGGCCCGTTCGCGGCACGACCAGGAAGGCGCGCCGGGTCGGGTTCCGGACGATTCCGAGAATGTGCCAGAGCAGCGGGTTGCTGCCGCGATAATCGACCAGCAGCCAGGCATCGATGCCTTCGGCCTGCATGAAGCGCTGGGCGTCGGAGAGGTTGAACATGGGACGGTCTTTCCATGAACGGGATGTCGCTTCACCTCTCCCATGGGGAGAGGTCGACGCACAACGTGCGGCGGGTGAGGGGTTCAGCCGTCTCCGGTGAAGTCGCAACCCCTCACCCGGCCCTGCGGGTCGACCTCTCCCATGGGAGAGGTAACGGAGCCCCCTACCCCCGACGATATTTCCGGCCGGGGTGGTCGTCGCGCAACTGCTTCTGGCCGGCGCCGTAGAGGCTCTCGCGGAAGGTCGAGCCTTCATAGCCGGCCCGCATCAGGCCGCGGCGGCGCAGTTCGGGGACGACGTATTTCACCGTGTCGACGAAGGTGCCGGGGCGGATGGCGTAGGTGATGTTGAAGCCGTGGAGGTGGGCGATCTCGACCCAGTGCTGCAT
>JAFKJZ010000570.1:0-1519 GCA_017305815.1 Hyphomicrobiales bacterium | reverse complement strand
GCCGACGAATTTCGGCCCCATGCCGCCGACGCCCATGTAGTGGGCGATGTCGCGCAGCGTCCAGACGGTGTCCGGGTCCGCATCGGCGAAGAGATGGCGGGTGAAATGCGCCGCGTTCGGATTGATCTCGGTCAGCGGCAGGTCGGGATCATATTTCGAAACGTCGAGCCCGAGCGGGCCGGCGAACTGCACCATGGCGCCCTCGTAATCGGCATAGGAGAGCAATTCGGCATATTTCGCCTCCGCCTCGCCATCCGTCTCGGCCGCGATGACGGTGGTCACGGCGAAGACCTTCAGGCTGCGCGGATCACGGCCCTCAGCCGCCGCGGCGGCGCGGATGTTGGCGACGACGGGCGCGATCACCTCCGGCCGCGTGCCATGCACGAAGACGCCCTCGGCATGGCTGGCGGCGAAGGTCTGGCCGCGCGCCGAGGATCCCGCCTGGAACAGGACCGGCGTGCGCTGCGGCGACGGTTCGGCGATGAAGGCGTCGGGGACGTTGAAATAGCGGCCGTGATGGCCGATCGGATGCACCTTGGCCGGATCGACATAGACGCCCCTCGCCTTGTCGATGACGACGGCGTCGTCCTCCCAGGAGCCTTCCCAGAGCTTGTAGAGCACGGCCATGAACTCGTCGCCGCGATCATAGCGCTCGTCGTGCGAGAGCTGCTCGGCGCGGCCGAGATTGCGGGCGGCGCTGTCGAGATAGGAGGTGACGATGTTCCAGCCGACGCGGCCGTTGCTTGCATGGTCGAGGCTCGTCATCTTGCGGGCAAAGCTGTAGGGCTGCTCGTAGGTGAGCGAGACGGTGGCGGCAAAGCCGAGGTTTTTCGTCACCGCCGCCATGGCCGAGAGGATCGAGAGCGGGTCGTTGATCGGCACCTGCGTCGCGGTGCGCAGTGCCCCGTCCGGCTTGCCCTGGTAGACGTCGAGCATGCCGAGAACGTCGGCCAGGAAGATCGAGTCGAAGCCCGCCCCTTCCAGCATGACGGCAAGCTCGGTCCAGTAGCTTAGGTCCTTGTAGCGGTGCGACTGGTCTTCCGGATGGCGCCAGAGGCCGGACGAGATGTTGACCGGCGAGCAGTTTTCGAAGGCGTTCAGGTGAATGGTTCGGGCGGTCATGGGCGGTTCCCAATGCTGTCTCGTTACTTCATCTCCCCCCGAGGGAGAGGTGAAGAAGGGCATCACTCCGCCGACCCGGCCGGCTCGGCGTCCTGGTAGGCTTTGGCGACGGCCTCGATCGCCGCGTCGAGGTCGACCGCGTGGCCGAGCGAAGCCAGCGCCTGGCCATAGGCGACGACATTGGCGAGTACGGGCCGATAGGCGGCGCGAAGGGCCGTGTGGTTGAGCCGGACCAGCAGCGCCTCGACGCCGCCAACGCCCGAGCTGATGGCCGAACCCTCGAATTCGGAAGCCGCGGCGACCAGCGCCTGCGCCTCGATGCCGGCGGGGATCGGCGCTGCCGTCACCAGCGCCGAGGCGGCGGCGTCATCCTCGATCCAGGGCGTGATGCCGAGCG
>JAFKJZ010000569.1 GCA_017305815.1 Hyphomicrobiales bacterium | reverse complement strand
CGTCAGCGCCGTCGGCGCCAGGTCGAACAGCGGCGACATGCGCGCGACCATGAACACGCCGGCGGTCACCATGGTGGCGGCGTGGATGAGCGCGGAGACCGGCGTCGGGCCCTCCATCGCATCCGGCAGCCAGGTGTGCAGCAGGAACTGCGCCGACTTGCCCATCGCGCCGATGAACAGAAGGATGCAGATGACGGTCAGCGCATCCAGGTCCCACGACAGGAAGTGGATCGTCTGGCCGGCGACGCTGCCGGTGTTGGCGAAGATCGTCTCGAACTCGACCGAGCCGAACATCACGAAGATCGAGAAGATGCCGAGCGCGAAGCCGAAGTCGCCGACGCGGTTGACGACGAACGCCTTCATGGCGGCGGCGTTGGCGGCCGGACGCTTGAACCAGAAGCCGATCAGCAGATACGAGGCGAGACCCACGCCTTCCCAGCCGAAGAACATCTGGAACAGGTTGTCCGACGTCACCAGCATCAGCATGGCGAAGGTGAAGAGCGACAGATACGCGAAGAAGCGCGGCCGGTGCTCGTCATGGCTCATGTAGCCGATCGAGTAGAGATGGACGAGCGACGACACCGAGGTGACGACGACGAGCATCATGGCGGTCAGCGTGTCGACGCGCAGCGCCCAGTCGAAGGACAGCGTGCCCGAGGTGACCCAGGGCAGGACCTTTACGCGGACCGCCTCGCCTTCCGGCGAGCCGATCGTCAGGAACGCGATCCACGACAGGATGGCGGAGACGAACAGCAGGCCGGTGGTGATCAGCTCGGCCGGACGGGAGCCCGGCGCGGAAGCGTGATGGTGGTCATGGCCGTGGTCGTCATGGCCGTGATCGTCGTGACCATGGCCGTCGTGATCGTGGTGCGCGTGGTCATGGCCATGACCCGCATGGTCGTCCGAGCCGTCCTTGGGCGCGCCGACCATGGCGGCGGCGTAGCTGCCGCTAAGCGCGATGATGCCGGCAAGGATGGCGCCGAGAAGGGGAAGAAAGACGATGGCTGAATACATGGCTGGCCTCAGCCCTTCATCATGTTGATGTCTTCCACCGCGATCGAGCCGCGGTTGCGGAAGTAGACGACGAGGATGGCAAGGCCGATGGCCGATTCAGCGGCCGCGACGGTCAGTACCAGGATCGCGAAGACCTGCCCCACGAGGTCGCCCAGGAAGGACGAGAACGCGACGAAGTTCAGGTTCACGGAGAGAAGGATCAGTTCGACCGACATCAGGATGACGATCACGTTCTTCCGGTTCAGGAAGATGCCGAACACGCCGATCGTGAACAGGATCGCCGCGACGGACAGATAATGGGAGAGACCGATTGCCATGGTGTTTTCCTCGTCTCTCGCTCAGATGCCCTTGCCGGGTTCAACGGGACGCAGCTCGATCTTCTGAGACCGCGCGACCTGGTCGGCGATGACCTGGCGCTTGACCCGCGGCTTGTGGCGGAGCGTCAGCACGATGGCGCCGATCATGGCCACCAGCAGCACGAAGCCGGCGATCTGGAAGAAGTAGATGTAGTGGGTGTAAAGCAGCCGCCCGATCGCCGCCGTATTGGTGACCTGGCTCATGTCGGGGATCGGCTGCACGGCGTTGCCCGCCACGTTGGGCGCGAAGGCCCAGCCGCTGAGGACGATCAGCAGTTCCGCCAGCAGCACGACGCCGATCAGGCCGCCGACCGGCAGATACTGCAGGAAGCCCTGCCGCAGCTCCGTGAAGTCGACGTCGAGCATCATGACGACGAAGAGGAAGAGCACCGCGACCGCGCCGACATAGACAACGACCAGCAGCATCGCCAGGAACTCGGCGCCGAGCATCACGAAGAGCCCGGCCGCGTTGAAGAAGGCGAGGATCAGGAAGAGCACGGAGTGCACGGGATTACGGGACGAGATCACCATCAGCGCGGAGGCGATGGTGATGCCCGAGAACAGATAGAAGAAAATGGTATGCAGGATCATGATCCGTGCCCTCGGACAGCGCGGCGAGCCGCGGCATCCCTCCAGAATTGCGTCGTAACCACACCCCGCCTAGCGGTAGGGCGCGTCCATGCTGATATTCTGCGCGATCTCGCGCTCCCACCGGTCGCCATTCGCGAGAAGCTTCTCCTTGTCGTAGTAGAGCTCCTCGCGCGTCTCCGTCGCGAATTCAAAGTTCGGTCCCTCGACGATGGCGTCGACGGGGCAGGCTTCCTGGCAGAAGCCGCAATAGATGCACTTCACCATGTCGATGTCGTAGCGCGTCGTGCGGCGGGTGCCGTCGTTGCGGCGCGGACCGGCCTCGATGGTGATCGCCTGCGCCGGGCAGATGGCCTCGCACAGCTTGCACGCGATGCAGCGCTCCTCGCCGTTCGGGTAGCGGCGAAGCGCATGCTCGCCACGGAAGCGCGGGCTGAGCGCGCCCTTCTCGAACGGGTAGTTCAGCGTCTTCTTCGGAGCGAAGAAATAGCGCATGGCGAGGAAGAAGGCGGAGACGAACTCCGACAGGAACAGCGACTTGGCGGTCTGGTCGAGGCGCATCACGGTGCCCATCCCATGGTCTGCAGAACAACGGCCACGAGCACGACCATGCCAAGCGAGATCGGCAGGAACACCTTCCAGCCCAGCCGCATCAGCTGATCATAGCGGTAGCGCGGTACGATGGCTTTCGCCATGGCGAACATGAAGAAGACCAAGGTGCCCTTGAGCACGAACCAGACGATGCCCGGAACCCAGGTGAAGGGCGCCACGTTCACCGGCGGCAGCCAGCCTCCGAGGAACAGGATCGTCGTCAGCGCGCACATCAGGCAGATCGAGGCATACTCGCCGAGCATGAACATCATGTACGGCGTCGAGCCATATTCCGACATGAAGCCGGCGACGAGCTCCGACTCCGCCTCGACCAGGTCGAAGGGCGGACGGTTGGTTTCCGCCAGCGCCGAGACGAAGAAGATGACGAACATCGGCAGCAGCGGCAGCCAGTACCAGTCGAGGAAGCTGCCCGGCAGGCCAAGCTTGGTGCCGAGGCCCGACTGCTGCGAC
>JAFKJZ010000568.1:3084-5746 GCA_017305815.1 Hyphomicrobiales bacterium | reverse complement strand
GGCGCCCGGCAGCTTCGGATCGCGCGGAGCCTCGGCGCCGCCCGTCAGCAGCACGGCGTCGTGCCCGTCCACCAGCTCGGCCATCGGCTTGGTGACGCCGATGTTCTGGCCGTAGTGGAAGGTCGCGCCCTCGGCCTCGATCTGCGCCACGCGCCGATCGATGAAGTGCTTCTCCATCTTGAAGTCCGGAATGCCGTAGCGGAGCAGGCCGCCGGCCTTGGCCTCGCGCTCATAGACATGCACGTCGTGGCCGGCGCGGGCGAGCTGCTGCGCAGCCGCCAGGCCCGCCGGGCCGGAGCCGACGATCGCGATCTTCCTGCCGGTCTTGACCGAGGCGATCTCCGGCTTGATCCAGCCTTCGTCCCAGGCCTTGTCGGCGATCGATTGCTCGACCGTCTTGATGGCGACCGGCGTGTTCTCGAGGTTCAGCGTGCACGCTTCCTCGCACGGGGCGGGGCAGATGCGGCCGGTGAACTCCGGGAAGTTGTTGGTCGAATGCAGGTTGCGCGCCGCCTCCTGCCAGTCGCCCGAATAGACGAGGTCGTTCCAGTCCGGGATCTGGTTGTGCACCGGACAGCCGGTGTCGCCATGGCAGAACGGAATGCCGCAATCCATGCAGCGCGCCGCCTGCCGAACGACGTCCTGGTCGTTCAGCGGCAGGGTGAATTCCCGGAAGTGCCGGATGCGGTCCGCAGCCGGCTGGTACTTCTGGTCCTGGCGGTCGATCTCGAGGAAACCCGTTACCTTACCCATTTCTTCCCCCTTACTCGGCCGCCACGCCGTAGCGCGCGCGTTCCATCTCGATCAGTGCGCGCCGATATTCGACCGGCATGACCTTGCGGAATTTTGGACGATAGCTCTCCCAGTTCTCCAGGATCTCCTTGGCGCGGGTCGAGCCCGTGTAGTGGAGATGCTGCGAGATCAGGCGGTGCAGGCGCTCGTCATCGAAGCGGTTCATGTTCGACGTGATGTCGATCCGGCCCTTGTGCTCGATGTCGCCGCCATGGTGGTGCAGCTTCTCGAGCAGGTCGTCCTCTTCCTGGACCGGCTGGATCTCGACCATCGACAGGTTGCAGCGCTGCGCGAAGGTCTCGTCCTCGTCCAGGACATAGGCGATGCCGCCGGACATGCCGGCCGCGAAGTTGCGGCCGGTCTGGCCGATGACGACGACGATGCCGCCGGTCATGTATTCGCAGCCATGGTCGCCGCAGCCCTCGACGACGGCGATCGCGCCCGAGTTGCGGACGGAGAAGCGCTCGCCGGCGACGCCGCGGAAATAGGCCTCGCCCTCGGTCGCACCGTAGAGCACGGTGTTGCCGACGATGATCGACTGCTCCGGCACGATGCGGGTCGCCTCGGGCGGACGCACGACGATGCGGCCGCCGGACAGGCCCTTGCCGACATAGTCGTTGCCTTCGCCGATCAGGTCGATCGAGACGCCGCGCGCCAGGAAGGCGGCGAAGCTCTGGCCGGCCGTGCCGCGCAGGGTGATGGCGATCGTGTCTTCCGGCAGGCCGTCATTGCCGTAGCGCTTGGCGACCTCGCCCGAGAGCATCGCACCGGCCGAACGGTCGGTGTTGTGGATCTCGGCCTCGATCTTGACCGGCTTGCCGGTGGCGAGCGCGGGCGCCGCCTCGGCGATCAGCTTGCGGTCGAGCACATGCTCGATCGGGTGCTTCTGCAGCTCGGTATGACGGATCTCTTCCGGCCCGGCCTCCACCTTGTGGAACAGCTTGGTGAAGTCGAGACCGGCCGCCTTCCAGTGGTTGACCGCCGCGACCTTGTCGAGCCGGTCGGACTGGCCGATCAGCTCCACCAGGGTGCGCGCGCCCATGGCCGCCATCAGCTGGCGCACTTCCTCGGCGACGAAGAAGAAGAAGTTGATGACGTTCTCGGGCGTGCCCTTGAAGCGCTTGCGCAGCACCGGATCCTGGGTGGCGACGCCGACCGGGCAGGTGTTCAGGTGGCACTTGCGCATCATGATGCAGCCGGCCGCGATCAGCGGGGCCGTCGAGAAGGCGAACTCGTCCGCGCCGAGCAGCGCGCCGATGATGACGTCGCGACCCGTGCGGAAGCCGCCATCGACCTGCAGGGCGATGCGCGAGCGCAGGCCGTTCAGGACCAGCGTCTGCTGCGTCTCGGCCAGGCCGATTTCCCACGGGCTGCCGGCATGCTTCAGCGAGGTCAGCGGCGAAGCGCCGGTGCCGCCCTCGAAGCCGGAGATGGTGATGTGGTCGGCGCGCGCCTTGGCGACGCCGGCGGCGACCGTGCCGACACCGACTTCGGAGACGAGCTTGACCGAGACATCGGCCTGCGGGTTGACGTTCTTCAGGTCGAAGATCAGCTGGGCCAGATCCTCGATCGAGTAGATGTCATGGTGCGGCGGCGGCGAGATCAGGCCGACGCCCGGCGTCGAATGCCGGACCTTGGCGATGGTCGCGTCGACCTTGTGGCCGGGCAGCTGTCCGCCTTCGCCGGGCTTGGCACCCTGCGCCACCTTGATCTGCATCACGTCGGAGTTGACGAGATATTCCGTCGTCACGCCGAAGCGGCCCGAGGCGATCTGCTTGATCGACGAACGCAGCGAATCGCCGTTCGGCAGCGGCTGGAAGCGCTCCGGCTCCTCGCCGCCCTCGCCGGTGTTCGACTTGCCGCCGATCCG
>JAFKJZ010000568.1:0-3059 GCA_017305815.1 Hyphomicrobiales bacterium | reverse complement strand
CGGCACCGGGGCCAGGCCGACTTCCTCCGCCATCTTGATCTCGAACAGGCCGCGCAGCGTCAGCAGCGCCTTGGACTGCTCGTTCATCGCCTTGGCGTAGTCTTCGTAGCGATCCCACGAGCCGGTGCGGACGGCATGCTGCAGCGTCGCCACCGAGTCGGGCGACCAGGCATGCTTCTCGCCGCGGATGCGGTAGTTGTACTCGCCGCCGATATCGAGCGTGTTGCGCAGGATCGCGCCGTTGCCAAAGGCCTCGGCGTGGCGACGCACCGTCTCCTCGGCGATCTCGGCGAGGCCGATGCCCTCGATGGTGGTGGCGGTGCCGAAGAAGTAGCGCTCGACGAATTCCGACGCCAGGCCGACCGCGTCGAAGATCTGCGCGCCGCAATAGGACTGGTAGGTCGAGATGCCCATCTTGGACATGACCTTGAGGATGCCCTTGTCGATCGACTTGACGTAGCGATGCACGATCTCTTCGTCGTCGACCTCCTCGGGGAAGTCCTTCTTCATGTCGGTCAGCGTCTCGAAGGCGAGATAGGGATTGATCGCCTCGGCGCCGAAGCCGGCCAGCACGCAGAAATGATGCACTTCACGCGCCTCGCCTGTCTCGACGACGAGACCGACGGAGGTGCGCAGACCCTTGCGGATCAGGTGATGGTGCACGCCAGCGGTGGCGAGCAGGGCCGGAATCGGGATCCGGTCCGGCCCGACCATGCGGTCCGACAGGATGATGATGTTGTAGCCGCCATGCACGGCCGCCTCGGCGCGCTCGCAGAGCCGCTCCAGCGCGTCGGCCATGCCTTCGGCGCCCTGCGCCGAGGCGTAGGTGATGTCGAGCGTCTTCGACTGGAACGGATTGTCGTCCAGCTCGCCGATGGCGCGGATCTTCTCGAGATCCGGGTTCTCGAGGATCGGCTGCCGCACTTCCAGCCGCTTGCGGCGGCCGGCGCCCTGCAGGTCGAACAGGTTCGGCCGCGGTCCGATGAACGAGACGAGGCTCATGACGAGCTCCTCGCGGATCGGGTCGATCGGCGGGTTCGTCACCTGGGCGAAGTTCTGCTTGAAGTAGGTGTAGAGCAGCTTCGACTTGTCGGAGAGCACCGAGATCGGCGTGTCCGTGCCCATCGAGCCGACCGCTTCCTGACCGGTGGTCGCCATCGGCGCCATCAGGAGCTTCAGGTCCTCGCCCGTGTAGCCGAACGCCTGCTGGCGATCGAGCAGCGTCACGTCGGTGCGCGGCGCGCGCGGCGGCACCGGCGGCAGGTCTTCCAGCACGATCTGGGTGCGCGCCAGCCACTCCTGGTAGGGGAGCTTGGTGGCGAGCTCGGTCTTGATCTCCTCGTCCGAGACGATGCGGCCCTGCTCGAGGTCGATCAGCAGCATGCGGCCGGGCTGCAGCCGCCACTTGGTGATGATCTTCTCCTCCGGAACCGGCAGCACGCCGGATTCGGAGGCGAGCAGCACGTCGCCATCCTCGGTGACGAGGTAGCGGGCCGGGCGCAGGCCGTTGCGGTCGAGGGTGGCGCCGATCTTCAGGCCGTCGGTGAAGGCGACGGCGGCGGGGCCGTCCCAGGGCTCCATCAGCGCGGCGTGATACTCGTAGAAGGCGCGCCGCTGCTCGTCCATGAGCGGGTTGCCCGCCCAGGCCTCGGGGATCAGCATCATGGCCGCGTGCGGCAGCGAATAGCCGCCCTGGACCAGGAATTCGAGCGCGTTGTCGAAGCAGGCGGTGTCCGACTGTCCCTCATAGGAGATCGGCCACAGCTTCGAGATGTCGTTGCCGTAGAGCTCCGAATCGACCGAGGCCTGCCGCGCCGCCATCCAGTTGACGTTGCCGCGCACCGTGTTGATCTCGCCGTTATGCGCGACCATGCGGTAGGGATGCGCCAGGCGCCAGGACGGGAAGGTGTTGGTCGAGAAGCGCTGATGCACGAGCGCGAGCGCGCTCTCGAAGCGCTCGTCGTGGAAGTCGCAATAATAGGCGCCCAGCTGCTCGGCCAGGAACATGCCCTTGTAGACGATGGTGCGCGACGACAGCGACACGACGTAGAAGTCGTTGTCGAGGCCGGAATAGGCCGCGTAGATGCGGTTCGAGATCACCTTGCGGATGATGAACAGCCGCCGTTCGAACGCCTCGTCGCTCGCCATGCCCTTGCCGCGGCCGATGAAGACCTGGCGATGGTAGGGCTCGGTCGCCGCGATGTCGGGCGCCTTGGACAGCGACGAGTTGTCGACCGGCACGTCGCGCCAGCCGAGCAGCTCCTGGCCCTCGGAGACGACGACTTCCTCGACGATCTTCTCCATGCCGGCGCGGATCTCCGCGTCCTGCGGCAGGAAGAGGAAGCCGACGGCGTAGCTGCCGGGCGCGCCGATGGCAAAGCCCAGCCGGTCCGCTTCCTCGGAGAAGAAGCGGTGCGGGATCTGGACCAGCATGCCGGCGCCGTCGCCCATCAGCGGATCCGCGCCGACCGCGCCGCGATGCTCGAGGTTGCGGACGATCTGCAGGCCGCTCTGGACGATGCGGTGCGACTTCTCGTTCTTCAGGTTGGCGATGAAGCCGACGCCGCAGGCATCGTGCTCATTGCGCGGGTCATAGAGGCCTTGGGCGCCTATTCCGCCGGCCTTGTTGCGTACGGCAGTGCTTTTGGCGGCGCGGGTAGTCGCCGCTGCTGCCATCTGCATTTCCGTCTCGCGCAAGTCCTTCGGCATCTGAGTGCCCTCTCATCCTCTATGGTTCATCATTCGACGATCCAGCCGGCCGCCCGTCCGCCCGTTCCCTCGGGAACGTCTGGACCGGCAACCGGCGGATCGCCGTATTCACTATAAGACGCATCGCGCCCAAACCGCCGCGCCCCGCCGAACCGGCGTTCGCAACCCCGGCCGTCCGGCCGCATCCTCTTGCAAGCAAGGTTCATTCCGAACCTGCCTGCCCGCTTCCGCAATTCGCGAAACCGTCCTGCCGTTACCCTACGATGGGACAGCAAGGCTGTCCTAATTCAAGGCGCGCCAAAATGCCAGAACTCTCTCGCTGCGGCAAGCGTTTCGCTGATCACGCATTA
>JAFKJZ010000567.1 GCA_017305815.1 Hyphomicrobiales bacterium | reverse complement strand
CCTTGCCGACCACCTTGGCCGGAACACCGGCGACGGTCGTGTTGGGGGGCACCGAATGCAGAACCACGGAACCCGCCGCAACGCGCGAGCAATGGCCGATCTCGATATTGCCGAGGATCTTGGCGCCGGCGCCGAGCAGGACGCCATGCCGGACCTTGGGATGGCGGTCGCCGGATTCCTTGCCCGTGCCGCCCAGCGTCACGCCTTGCAGGATCGAGACATCGTCCTCGATCTCTGCCGTCTCGCCGACGACGAGGCCGGTGGCGTGGTCGAGGAAGATGCCCTTGCCCATAGGCACGGCCGGATTGATGTCGACCTGGAACACCGAGGAAGAACGGCTCTGCAGGTAATAGGCGAAATCGCGCCGGTTCTGTCCCCACAGCCAATGAGCGAGACGATGGGTCTCGATGGCGTGGAAGCCCTTGAAATAAAGCAGCGGCTCGATAGCGCGCGTGCAGGCGGGATCGCGGTCGAACACCGCCTGGATATCGACGCGCACCGCCTTGGCGATGCCGGGCTCGTCGGCGAAAGCCTCGGCGAAGGCCTGGCGGATGAATTCCGCCGAAAGATCGCGATGATGCAGCCGCTCGGCGATGCGATGGGCGACGGCCTCTTCCAGCCGGTCGTGGTTCAGCACCGTGGCATAGATGAAGCTCGCCAGCGCCGGCTCGGCGCGCATGATGTCTTCGGCCTGCGACCGGATGGACGACCAGAGCGGATCGAAGCTCGCAAGCCCCTCGCCCACGACACGGGAATTGACGGCCGACATTGACGTCTCCTTGCTGCCATCCATCGCTGCAGCCAGTTCGGAGCAGCACCCTAACATGGGGTCGGGATGCCGCAAAACAGACCTCCGCGAGGAAAAATTGCTCGCAGGCCGGCCCGCCGACATGCGGCCCGGATGGGGCTCAGAGACATATCGGCCGGCCCGGAAAAAGCAACGAAAATCCAGATAATCGGACCGCAAATCGAGGGATAGCCGCCGCGACGGAGCCGAAACGGCGCGATCCCGGGCGGAATCAAGCCTTGAAGGGCGGCGGGCAAGCCCCCGACGGAACGGAGCTTTGATCCGCGCTTCAGGAAAGGCCGCGCCGCTCGAGGAAGGAGAGCACGCCGGCCTTGTAGACCTTGTCGCCGACGGCGAGCATGTGGTCGCGCTTCGGGATATCGAGCACCTCGGCGTTCGGCAGGATCTCGGCGAGCTGGGCGGCGGAGCCGGCCAGTTCGTCGCGCTCGCCGACGGCGACCAGCACCGGCAGGCGGAGCGTGGCGAGATCGTCCGCCGAGATCGGCTGCCGCGTCGCCTTCATGCAGGCCGCAAGCGCGATGCGGTCGCTGCGAGTCTGGTCGGCGAACCTGCGGAACATCTGGCCGATCGGATCGGTGATGCTGTCGGGATCGTCGGTCTCGAGCGCGTCGACGACCGGCCCCCACGGCCCGATGCCGGTGACGATGCCATAGCCGAGGCCGCCGAGAATGATCGACTTCACCATCTCGGGATGCGCCAGCGCCAGGAAGGCGGTAATGCGGGCGCCCATCGAATAGCCCATGACGTCCGCGCGGGCGATGCCGAGATGCAGCAGCAGGTTGCGCGCGTCCTCCGCCATGGCGGCGACGCGATAGGCGGCGACCTCGTGCGGCTTGTCGCTGTGCCCGTGGCCGCGATTGTCGAAGGCGATGACGCGGCGGCCCGCCTTCACCAGCGTGTCGACCCAGCCGGGGTTGACCCAGTTGACCCGGGCGCTCGATGCGAAACCGTGGATAAGCAGGATCGGCGGCCCCTCGCCCTCATCCAGGTAAGCGATGGAGTGGCCATTGGAAAGGAAGCTTTGCATTGGGGGATTCCGACGATGTCTGCGGCGCAGTTATGAAGGATCGCGACGACCGCGCCAAGGTGTCGCCGCTGGTGGGTGCCATGCGGTCTGTTCATGGCGACGTCGCAACGCTATGGTCCGCGCAACCGCTGCTTCGAACCGACGGACCCGCTCCATGGCCGCACATGTCATCCCGCACTTCCACAACGATTCCGGTGTCGTGACCATCGAAATCGGCGTCAAGGAATTCATGTGCGTCGGCGCCAAGCCGCCCTTCGACCATCCGCATATCTTCATCGACATGGGAGACGACAATGAAAAGGTCTGCTCCTACTGCTCGACGCTCTATCGCTACAATGCGCGCCTGCATGGCGGCGAGACGCTGCCGCCCGGCCACCTGTTCGTCGACCCGATCGCAGCGTAACGGGTCCAGATCGGCATGACATCGATCCGCGTCGGAATTGCAGGCGCGGGCATCGCGGGCCTGACGACGGCGCTGTCGCTGGCGCGGCGGGGCATTGCCTCGACCATCATCGAGCGCACGACGCAGCTCTCCGAAGTTGGCGCCGGGCTGCAGGTTTCGCCGAATGCGGGGCGAATCCTCGAAGCGCTCGGCCTGACCGAAGCGCTCGACCGGGCCGCCGTTCAGCCCGAGGCGATCGACCTTCGCGACGGGGAAACCGGCGAGCCGATCGCCAGCCTCCCGCTTGGCGCCCACGCCCACCAGGCCTATGGCGCTCCCTACCGGCTACTGCATCGTGCCGACCTGCAATCCATTCTCCTTGAAGCCGTCCGCCGGGAAGGCCTGATCGACCTGAAGCTCGGCGTCGAGGCAGAGGCGGTCGCGCAGGCGCAGGACGGAGTCACGCTGTTTCTCGACGACAGCGCGCTTTCGTTCGACGCGATGATCGCCGCCGACGGCGTGCGCTCGAAGCTGCGGAGCGCGGTCAAGGGCGCCGCGGCGGCGCGGTCAAGCGGCCGCACCGCCTGGCGCACCACCATCCCGATCGGCATGGCGCCGCGAGACCTGCCGCAGGAACGCACCACCGTGCTCCTCAGCCGCGCTGCGCATGTCGTCATCTATCCTGTGCGCGGCGGCCGCCAGATCAACGTCATCGTCGTGATCGAGGAGGACTGGCGCGAGGATGGCTGGAACGCGCCCGGCAATGCCGACGTGCTGCGGCAGCGCTTCGATCAGGACGGCACGCGCTATATCGGCCGGCTGGCCGAGCTCGACCTGCCGTGGAC
>JAFKJZ010000566.1 GCA_017305815.1 Hyphomicrobiales bacterium | reverse complement strand
GGCGGCGAGGCCCTGCGCGGCGTTCTTGATCAGCGGTTCACCGACCGCGTCGCCGACGCCGACGGCGGCGGGGATGATCAGGTTCTTGGCGGCCATCAGCTTCTGGCTGTCCGGATTGGTCAGGAAGGCCGCGAATTCCACCGCCTCGGGCGGGGCGTTCTTGGTCAGCACCCAGCCGTTGATGCCGCCCATCGTGTCGGTCGGCAGGCCGGCGCCGCCCGCGACGAGCGGGAAGGCGAAGGTGCCGATCTGGTCCTTGGCGAGGCCCTTGCCGTCGGCGGCGCTGTTCGCCTGGACGTAGACGGTGCTCTCGAAGCCGAGCACCATCGCTGCCTTGCCGTCGCCGAAGGCGCCGATGGTCTGCGGCCAGGTCGCGCCGAGATAGCCCTGCTGGAACGGTTCGAGCTTGCCGAGCGCGGCGAGGTCCTGGCCGGCCTTGACGAAGGCCTCCGACTTGAAGCCGTCGCCCTCATTGGCTTTCGCTGCGTCGAAGGCCGCCTTGCCGCCCTCGCGCATGGCGAGATAGCCCCAGTAGAAATGGATCGGCCACTTCTCGCCGCCGCCGCCTGCGATCGGAGTGATGCCGGCATCCTTCAGCTTCTTGACCGCGGCCAGGAAGTCGTCCCAGTTCTTGATGCTGGCGGCGTCGACGCCGGCTTTCTCGAACAGCGCCTTGTTGTAGTAGAAGCTGACCAGGCCGGTCTGGTAGGGCAGGGCATAGACCTTGCCCTCGACCGACAGGCCGTTGACGAGCGCCGGGTTGTACACGGCGCGCAGCTTGCCGCCATCGGCGTCCATCGCCTCGGTCAGGTCCTTGATGGCGCCGGTGCGGGCCTGCTCGGCCAGCACGCCGCCGCCCCAGGTGTAGAACAGGTGCGGCGGATCGTTCGACTGCAGCAGCGTCGGCAGCTTGGCCTTGAACGCCTCGTTCTCAAGGAACTGCATCTCGACCTTGACGCCCGGGTGGGAGGCTTCAAAGTTCTTGACGATCTCGCTCCAGGCGGCGCCGACGTCGGGGTCGGTATTCAGGTGGAGCCATTTGACCGTAACATCGGCGAGCGCCGTGCTGGCCGAAAGCGCAAGCCCGATCGCCGCGCCGAAGAGCGTTCTGAACGTCATCGATTGTCCTCCCAGACGGCCGCCGGCTGTTTCCTCCCACCGGCGCTCGTTTAATAAACAATGCGGATTAAATCTGTTCTCGTTATGGGGCGACTGTCAAGAGAAGCCATGATTTGTTGCGATGCAGCGCGGAATCTGGCGTTGACAGCCTCCCTTTGCAGTGTGAATAACTGCCTGACCCGGATTAAATGGCTCCCTGGAAATGAAGACAGCTGATCCCGAATTGATGCGCGCCATCAATCGCTTCCACGTGATGGACGCGATCCGGCGGTTCGGACCGATCTCGCGGGTGGAGATCTCCGACCGCACGCAATTGTCGGCGACGACCGTCTCGGCGATCACTGCGGCCCTGCTCGACGACGGCCTGATCATCACCCACCAGCTCGGCGGCATCCGCGATGCGGCGCGCGGCCGTCCGCGCGTCATGCTCGAGCTGAACCCGGCCGCCGCCCATGTCGTCGGCGTCAAGCTGGCGCTCGACCAGATCACCGTGGCGACGACGAATTTTCGCGCCGACGTGCTGTCGAGCCTGGTGCTGCCGATCCGCCTGCAGCGCCAGTCGGTCTCCGTCATCGCCGACCTCGTAGAGGACGGCATCCGCCGCTGCGTCGCCGATGCCGGCCTGACGATGGAGCAGGTCTCGGGCGTCTGCGTCGGACTGCCCGGCGTCGTCGAGCGCATCGCAGGCGTCTGCCGCGCCAGCCCGGTGTTCGGCGAGCGCGACGTGCCCTTCGCGGCCGAACTGACCGGCCGGCTCGGCGGCGTCGTCGCGACCATCGACAGCGACGTCAACCTCGTGACGCTCGCCGAGCACTGGTTCGGCCAGGCGCGCGGCCTCGATGATTTTCTCGTCATTTCGGTCGAGCTCGGGCTCGGCCTCGGCATCATGCACAATGGCGAATTGTTCCGTGGCGCCAACGGGTTGAGCCCGGATCTCGGCGACCTGATGGTGCGCCCGCCGAATGGCGACGGCTCGACGCGGCTGTCGAGCGCCGCTTCCGAGGCGAGCATCGTCGCTGAGGCGCGCGAGATCCTCGCCGGCGGCGACCACGAACATGCGTTCCGGCTCGGCCGCGGCATGGAGAAGATCCTGGAACTGGCGGAGCAGGGGGAACCGCGGATCCTGGCCCTGCTCGAACGCGCCGGCGGCGCGCTCGGCTTCGCCATCGCCAACCTGATCACGCTGTTCGCGCCGCCCAAGGTGATCCTGGCCGGCGCCGCCCTGGAGGCGGGCGAGGCGCTGGTCGGGCCGATCCGGCACACGGTGGCGGCCCTACTGCCGCCGAGCCTGGCGGATGTTTCCGACATCGTCGTCCACCACTGGCAGGACGACATCTGGGCGCGTGGCGCGGCGGCGATGACGCTCCGCGACCTCTATGGCGCGCCCTGGAACACCACCGGACCGGTCGTCCATCGCTGACGGCCGACGAGACGAGAATCGCATCTGGGAGAGAGCGCGAGATGGTTGAACGGGTAGGAATTGGTTTCATCGGCTGCGGCAATATCAGCGCGGCCTATCTGAGGGCGGCGGCGGGCTTCCCGATCCTCGATATCCGGGGCGTCGCCGACCTGAATGCCGATGCGGCGAGCGCCCGCGCGGCGGAATTCGGCCTGAAGGCGCAGTCCATCGATGCCATGCTGGCCGATCCCTCGATCGAGATCATCGTCAATCTCACCATCCCGAAGGCGCATGTCGAAGTCGGCCTGCAGGCCGTCGCCGCCGGCAAGCACGTCCATTCGGAAAAGCCGCTCGGCATTTCCACCGCCGAGGCGAGGAAGCTGGTCGAGGCGGCGAAGGCGAAGGGCGTGCGGCTCGGCAGCGCGCCGGACACCTTCTTCGGCGGCGCCCACCAGACCAGCCGCAAGCTGATCGACGAGGGCGCCATCGGCACGCCGATCGCCGGCACCGCCTTCTTCATGTGCCCCGGCCATGAGCGCTGGCACCCCAATCCC
>JAFKJZ010000565.1 GCA_017305815.1 Hyphomicrobiales bacterium | reverse complement strand
GTTCTCGCTCGGCAACCTCGCCAGCCTCACCGCCTCGATCGGCCGCGGCGGCCTGCAGTTCATGCTGATCATCTGGCTGCAGGGCATCTGGCTGCCGCTGCACGGCTATTCCTTCGAGGAGACGCCGCTCTGGGCCGGCATCTTCATGCTGCCGCTCACCGTCGGCTTCCTGGTGGCGACCCCGGTCTCCGGCTATCTCTCCGACCATCACGGCGCCCGGCCCTTCGCCGTCGGCGGCATGCTGATCGGCGCGCTGAGCTTCGCCGCGCTGATGATGCTGCCGCCCGATTTCAGCTATCCGCTGTTCGCGGCGCTGCTGTTCCTGAACGGCCTCGGCTCCGGCCTGTTCGTGGCGCCGAATTCGACGGCGATCATGAACTCGGTGCCGGCGGCCGAGCGCGGCCAGGCGGCCGGCATGCGGGCGACGACGCTGAACGCCGGCCAGGTGCTCTCGATCGGCATCTTCTTCAGCCTGATGATTCTCGGTCTGACCGAGCAATTGCCGGGCGCGATGGAAGCGGCGCTGATCGCCGAGCAGGTGCCGCAGGCGGTCGCCCATCACGCGGCCTCCGCGCCGGCGGTGGCGAGCCTGTTCGCCGCCTTCCTCGGCTACAACCCGATGGGCGAACTGCTGTCGCCGGACGTGCTCGCGACGCTGCCGCCGGCGAGCGTCGCCGAGATCACCGGCAAGACCTTCTTCCCGCATCTGATGGCGGCGCCGTTCATGCACGGCCTCGTCTTCGCCTTCACCTTCTCGATGATCCTGAACCTGATCGCGGCGGCGGCGTCCTGGGGCGCGGGCGGCAAGTTCGTCCACGCCGAGAGCGAAGCGTCCCCCGTCCCGGCCGAATAGGCTCTTTCCCAAAAAACAAAGGCGCGGCCCTGCGGCCGCGCCTTGTTATGTGACACAGGCACCCCTTCACCTCTCCCTGAGGGAGAGGTCGACGGCCGCGGGCCGGCGGGTGAGGGGTTGCGATCTCACCGGATGGGCCTCAGCCCCTCACCCGGCCCTTCGGGCCGACCTCTCCCCATGGGAGAGGTGAAGGAGAGGCTAAGCCGAATATCAGTGCGCCTCGTCCCAGTTGTCGGCGGCGCGGGCGTCGACGTTCAACGGCACGCTGAGCGCCACCGCCGGGCTGGGCGCGTTCTCCATGATACGGGTGACCAGCGCCAGCGTCGGCTCGACCTCGGCGTCCGGCACCTCGAAGATCAGTTCGTCATGCACCTGCAGCAGCATGCGGGCGTTGAGGCCGGCCGCTTCCAGCGCCGGCTCGACGCGGATCATGGCGCGGCGGATGATGTCGGCGGCCGTGCCCTGCAGGCGGGCGTTGATCGCCGCGCGCTCGTTGAAGGCGCGGATCGAGGCGTTCTTCGACGCGATCTCGGGATAGTGGCAGCGGCGGCCGAACAGGGTCGTCACATAGCCCTGGTCGCGGCAGATCCGCTTGGTCTCCTCCATATAGTCGCGGATGCCCGGGAAGCGCTCGAAATAGCGCTTGATATAGGCGCCGGCCTCATCGCGGGCGATCGACAGTTGGTTGGCGAGGCCGAAGGCCGAGATGCCGTAGATGATGCCGAAATTGATCGCCTTGGCGCGACGGCGCACTTCCGAAGGCATGCCCTCGACCGGCACGCCGAACATCTCCGACGCCGTCAGCGCGTGGATGTCGATGCCCTCGGCGAAGGCGTTCTTCAATTGCGGGATGTCGGCGATCTCGGCGAGCAGCCGCAGCTCGATCTGCGAATAGTCGGCCGAGACCAGCTTGTGGCCGGGCTCCGCGATGAAGGCGGCGCGGATCTTGCGGCCCGCCTCGGTGCGAACCGGGATATTCTGCAGGTTCGGCTCGGACGAGGACAGCCGGCCCGTCGTCGTCGCCGCCAGCGCGTAGGAGGTGTGGACGCGCTTCGTCTCGGGATGCAGGTAGGTCGGCAGCGCGTCGGTATAGGTCGAGCGCAGCTTGGAGAGCTGGCGCCAGTCGAGGATCTTCTGCGGCAGCTCGTAGCCCTGCTCGGCCAGGTCCTCGAGGATGCTGGCGCCGGTCGCCCAGGCGCCGGTCGCCGTCTTGGTGCCGCCCGGCAGGCCCATCACGCCGAACAGGATGTCGCCGAGCTGCTTCGGCGAGCCGACATTGAAGGGCTGGCCGGCCAGCTCCTGGATCTCGGCCTCGAGCGCGCCCGCCTTCTGCGCGAACTCGCCGGAGAGGCGCGAGAGGATGGCGCGGTCGATCGAGATGCCGCGCCGCTCCATCGAGGCGAGCACCGGCACCATCGGCCGCTCCAGCGTCTCGTAGACGGTGGCCATGCCCTCGGCGGCGAGGCGCGGCTTCAGCACCTGCCAGAGCCGCAGCGTGACGTCGGCGTCCTCGGCGGCATATTCGCTGGCGCGCTCGATCGGCACGCGGTCGAAGGTGATGCGCGACTTGCCCTTGCCGGTGACGTCGTCGAACGAGATCGGCTTGTGGCCGAGCCACTTTTCCGACAGCGGGTCCATGCCATGCGTGCCGCGGCCGGCATCGAGCACGTAGGAGATCAGCATGGTGTCGTCGAACGGCGCCGTGTCGATGCCGTAGCGCGCGAGGATCAGCCAGTCATATTTGAGGTTCTGCGCCACCTTGAGCACGGCGCGGTCCTCGAGCAGCGGCTTCAGGATCGCGAGCGCCGTGCGGATCTCGAGCTGGCCGGGCAGCAGGCCCTCGGTGAAGAGGCCATCGCCCTCGCCGCGATGGCCGAGCGGGATGTAGCAGGCCTCGTTCGGTGCAACGGCGAGCGAGACGCCGACGAGCTCCGCCTGCATCGGATCGAGCGAGGTGGTCTCGGTGTCGACGGCGACGACGCCGAGCTCGGTGGCGCGCGCCACCCAGGCCCAAAGCCTGTCCTCCGTCGTCACGACCTCATAGCCGGAATGGGTGAACGGGACCGCCTTGACGGCGGCGGCGCGCGCGGCGGCGAGGCCGGAGGGCGTCAGACCGCCAATATCCTCGATCGCCGGCTGCGGCATACCGTCGGGGCCGAGGACGGGCGCAGCGGCATCGGCCTGACGCCCCTTCGCGACCAGCGCGCCGCTCGCCTCGACCGCGCCGGATT
>JAFKJZ010000564.1 GCA_017305815.1 Hyphomicrobiales bacterium | reverse complement strand
AACGTCGCCGCCCGCGAGGCGATCGTCGTGCAGTCGACGGTGATGCTGGCCATCATCTTCGTCATCGCGGCGCACCTCCTCGTGGATCCCCTCTACGGCATCCTCGACCCCCGCGCGCGGACGAGCCGGTGAGCGGGAGAAGCCCAACATGACCATGAACCAGCCCTCCCCCATGCCCACGCCGGCCGGCGTGCCGATCTCGCCGCCACAGCGCAAGCCGCGCCGCAGGCTGCCGCGCAACGCGTCGCTCCTGATCGGCCTCGTGCTCACGGCCCTGTTCCTGGCGATCGCGCTTGTCTCGTTCTTCTACCTGCCGTCGAACCCGAACATCCCGGTGATCCGCAACCGCCTCCTGCCGGCCGGCACGCCCGGCCACTGGCTCGGCACCGACGTGCTCGGTCGCGACATCATCGCGCAATTGATGGTCGGCGCGCGCACCTCGATCCTCGTCGGCGCCGGCGGCGCCACGCTGAGCCTGATCCTAGGCACCATCGCCGGCCTCGCGGCCGCCGCCTCCGGCAAGATCGCCGACGAAGCGATCTCGCGCGGCGCCGACATCATGCTGGCGATCCCCGGCATGGTCACGGCGCTGGTGCTGGCAGCCACCATGGGCTCCGGCGCGCTCACCACCATCCTGGCGCTGACGGCCTTCTTCACGCCGTCCTTCACCCGCGTCATCCGCTCCGCCGCGATGGGCGTGCTGAACGAGGACTTCATCACCGCCGCCAAGCTCTATGGCCGCGGCAAGGTCTTCGTCCTCGCCCGCCACGTGCTGCCCAACATCGCCGGCGTGATGATCGTCCAGTTCACACTCTATTTCGCCGCCGGCATCCTGACCGAGGCCGGCCTCTCCTATCTCGGCGTCGGCGTGCACCGGCCATCGATCTCGTGGGGGCTGATGCTCAACGAGGCGCAGCAGCAGGTCGGCGTGTCGTCGCCGCTCGCCATCTGGCCCGGCCTCGCTATCGTGCTGATGGTGCTCGGCCTCAACCTGCTTGGCGACGGCCTGCGCGACGTGCTCGACCCCAAGCTCGCCCGGAGGGCCTCATGACGAAGCCCCCGATGGAGCGGCCGAACGCGCTCGAGGTAACGGACCTCGTCGTGCACAACACGGTGCTGACCGCCGTGCGCGGCATCGACTTCACGCTTCCCGCCGGCGGCCGCATGGGCCTCGTCGGCGAATCCGGCTCCGGCAAGACGCTGACCGCGCTGTCGCTGATGGGTCTGCTGCCGATGGGCTGGCAGGCGAATGGCAGCATCCGGCACGACGGCGTCGACCTCGTCACCCAGTCCGACAAGGCGCTCTCCAGCCGCCGCGGCCGCACCCTCTCGATGGTGTTCCAGGACCCGCTCTCCTCGCTCGACCCGGTCCGCCGCATCGGCTTCCAGGTCTCGTCGGTGATCCGCCGCCATACCAAGGCGAGCAAGCAGGAAGCCGAGGCGCAGACGCTCGAGCTGTTCCGGCAGATGTCGCTGCCGCGGCCCGAGCAGCTGATGCGCGCCTATCCGCACGAGATCTCCGGCGGCCAGCGCCAGCGCGTCATGATCGCCATGGCGCTCGCCTGCTATCCGCAGCTGATCATCGCCGACGAGCCGACGACGGCGCTCGACGTGACCGTGCAGAAGCAGGTGCTGCGCATCCTCAACAAGGCGGTGCAGGAGCGCGGCTGCGCGCTGATGATGATCACGCACGACCTGCCGATCATCGCGGCGATGTGCGACACCGTCGCCGTCATGTATGCCGGCCGCATCGTCGAGATGGGGCCGGTCGCGGAAGTGTTCCGCTCGCCGCGCCACCCCTACACCAAGGGGCTGCTCGACTCGCAGCCGACCATGGACAACATCGCCCTCGACGGCAGCTCGCGCCTCGCCTCGATCGCCGGCATGGTGCCGCCGCTGCACAGCCTGCCCAGGGGCTGCGCGTTCCATCCGCGCTGCGGCGCCGCGACCGAGCGCTGCCGGACCGAGGTTCCGCAGCTGGAGAAGGGAACGCGCCGCGCCGCCTGCTGGCATCCGATCGCCGCAACGGCCGGGGCCGCCGTCCAAGCTAGAGTGAGCGCGCCATGAACCGCCGCGTCGACGAAACCCATCTGACGCCGCCGCTGCTCGAGATGCGGCAGGTCACGCAGACCTATGCGCTGAGCCGGAAATCGCTGATCGGCGCGCGGCCGACGCTGACCGTGCTCGACAAGGTCAGCTTCGACGTCCGTCCCGGCGAGGCCGTCGGCCTGGTCGGCGAATCCGGCTCCGGCAAGACCACGCTCACCCGCATCCTGACCGGCATGGAAAAGCCGAAGCAGGGGCACGTCTTCTACAACGGCGCCGACATCTGGGCCGGAGACGCGGAGCGCTGGCGGAATTTCCGCCGCTCGGTGCAGGTCGTGATGCAGAGCCCGCGCTCGTCGCTCGACCCGAGGATGCGTATCGGCCTGTCGCTGCTGGAGCCGCTTCGGTCGCTCAGGATCGAAGGCGACCACGTCGCCCGCGTGCACGAGGTGCTCGACCAGGTCGGCATGAGCCGGCAGGCGCTGGAGCGCTATCCGCACGAATTCTCCGGCGGCCAGCTGCAGCGCATCGCCATCGCCCGCGCGCTGATGCCGGCGCCGAAGGTGCTGATCGCCGACGAGCCCGTCTCCGCGCTCGACGTCTCGATCCAGGCGCAGGTGCTGAACCTGCTCAAGGACCTGATCAGCGAGCTCGGCCTCAGCCTCGTCTTCATCGCGCACGACCTCTCTGTCGTCGCCTATACGACGAGCCGGGTCTCGGTGATGTCGGCGGGAAGAATCGTCGAGGTCGGCAAGCCGCTCGACCTCTTCACGCGCCCGCAGGCGGAAGCGACGCGAAACCTCGTCGGCGCCATCCTGACGGTCGAGGCAGGCCTGGCGGGGAACGCGCTGGCGTAGGCGGCGGCATCTCACCTCTCCCATGGGGAGAGGTCGGAGCGAAGCTCCGGGTGAGGGGTTGCGGCCTCTCCGGTGAGGCCTGATCCCCTCACCCGCCGGCCTGCGGCCGTCGACCTCTCCCCATGGGAGAGGTGAAGAGGACCGCCCTCTGCCCTCTGCCCGCTCCCCTCCGCCCTCTCCCCACCCTCCTCCGTCATCCCT
>JAFKJZ010000563.1 GCA_017305815.1 Hyphomicrobiales bacterium | reverse complement strand
CGACCTCTCCCTGAGGGAGAAGTAAGCAAGCAGATCCCGATCCATCGATCTCCATACAGCGCCGACCGCCAACGTCACGTCTGAAACAGCGTGATCGGCTGCGCGCTCGCATAGATCGCGCTTTCGTCGATCGAGAACATGCGCTGGTGCATGATCAGCGCGCCGCCAAGCGCCGGACCTTCGAGGCCGAGCGAGGAAACCTCGATCTTGGGCATCGGGAACCCTTCGAGGAATTCGCGCCGCATGCCGGCCTCGACCTCCTCCGCCACGAAGCGGAACAGCGGCGCAACGGTGCCGCCGAGGATGATCACGCCGGGATTGAGCACGCTCGAAAGCTGGATCAGGCCGATGGCGAGCCCGCCGCCCCACTCGCGCACGGTGCGAATGGCGCTCGCGTCGCCGGCTTCCAGCGCCGCGATCAGCTGGTCGAGGTCGGCGCCCTCGGCGGCGCCATTGGCGCGATAGCGCGCCAGCACGGCGTCCTTGCCGATATAGCTTTCGAGATGTCCGGGCTTGTGGCGCCCGCCATAAAAGCCCTCGCTGCCCAGCACGATCTGGCCGAATTCGCCGGCAAAGCCGGTCGAGCCGCGAAACAGTCGCCCGCCAATGACGATACCGCCACCGGCGCCGTTCTCGATCAGCAGGAAGGCGACGGTCTCGGCGCTGTGCGAGGGGTCGCGATAGGTCTCGGCGATGGCGAAGGCGTTGGCGTCGTTCTCGATCGAAACCTGCAACTCCAGCTGCGGGAAGCGGGCGGCCAGGCGCTCGGTGATCATCGCCTTCAGGTCGACGTCGCGCCAGCCGATGATCAGCGCGTTGATCACCTTGCCCTCGGCGTCGAGCAGCGCCGGCAGCGTCACGCAGAGCCCGCGGATCAGCGTCTTGTCCGCAAGGCCATCGATCACCTCGCCGATCATCGCCGCGACGCGATCGATACCGGCCTCGAGCGGCTGCTGATGGGTCGGAAACGGGGTGGAGATGCGCCGGATCTCGTTGGCGCAGAGGTCGATGGCGACGACGGTCAGCCGGTCGACGCCGATCTCGGCGCCGAGGAAGGTGGCGCCGGCCGGATTGATCTCGATGTTGATGCCGGGACGGCCCGTTTTCGCGGCGGTCTCGCCACGGCAGCCATTCGGCAGCTCCACCACCAGCGCATCAGCCATAAGGTTGGCGATGATGTGGCCGGTCGTCGACCGGTTCAGGCCCAGCATGCGCGCCAGATCGGCCCGGCTCATCCCACCGCTTCGAAACAACGCGTTGAGCGCCCGGATTTCGTTGAGGTAGCGGACGGATTGGGGCGTTGCCAAGATCTGGAACTCATTCTGAAACGACTTGGAGGCTCCCCGGGGTGGCGGTCGGGCGCCCTTGCGACCGGAGAGATGAGAGGCGGCCGAAGCCGCCTCTCCTTGGCACGTTGCACGCTGTCGCGTGCAGTACGCTTGATTACTGTGTCTTGCGCATCGAGAGAAGAGCGTCGACGTTGTCGAGCGTGACCGGAATCCACGGCACGGAATAGTGCTGCTGCTTGCCGCCTTCCCAGGCCAGCTTGCCGCCGTTGACGTCCCAGACAGCCGCCTTCGGCTTGTAGTCGGGCTGCTTGTCGACGAGGGCGAGATCGATCGCACCCTGGGCCTGCGCATCGGCGTCCTGCAGCGTCGACATCATCTCGCCGCGCTTGACGGCCAGCAGGGCGTCGGTGACGCCGTCGACGCCGGCGACCGGAGTGGTCTTCGGGTCGAGGCCGTGCGCCTTGATCGCCTCGAGCGCGCCGATCGCGATCTCGTCATTCTCGCCGATGACGCCGTTGATCTGGCCGGCATGGGCGGTCAGCCAGTTTTCCATCAGCGAGAGTGCCTCGGCGCGAGACCAGTTGGCGGTCTTCTGCTCGAGAACCTTGATATCAGGATAGTCCTTCAGGGTTTCCTCGATACCCTGCAGGCGCTGCACCTGGGCCGACTGGCCGATCATGCCCTCGCCGATGACGACGTTGCCCTTGCCACCCATCTTGTCGAACACGGACTTGGCCAGCAGCTTGCCGGCCTCGACGTCGTTCGAGGCGATGTAGGCGTTGTAGAGGTCGGTATTCGAGATCAGCGTGTTGGAGCCGATGACGGTGATGCCGGCATCCTTGGCGCGCTGGACCGGATCGTTGCCGGCGTCGATATCGACCGGGACGAAGACGATGGCGTCATACTTCTCGCTGATCGCGGTATCGAACTGGTTCGACTGGGTCAGCGCATCCATGCGGCCGTCGAGGACGGTCAGCTTGACGGTGCCGTCCTTGACCAGCGGATGGTTGTTGGCGGCATTGGCCCAGAGCACGTTGAATTCCGTGTCGAGGCTCTGGACGACCGCGGCGATCCGGACCGGGTCGGCGGCGGCAGCCTGACCGATCGTCAGGGCGGCAATGCCGACGCCTGCCAGCATGGCGAGGCCGCGGCGGGTAAAGGTGTTGAGTGCCATTCTAGGGTTCCCTCCCACAATCATAGCTCTGCATTCCCGCGCCGGAGGGCGCGGATCCCATCAAGGATTCATGTTTCTGGAGCGGTCGATCAGGACAGCGACGACGATGATCGCGCCCTTGATGATCTGCTGGTAGTAGGACGAGACGCCCATCAGATCGAGACCGTTCGAGATGACGCCGATGATCAGCGCGCCGATCAGCGTGTAGACCACCGAGCCGACGCCACCGGTCAGCGAGGTGCCGCCGATGACGACCGCGGCGATCGCGTCGAGTTCGTAGCCGAGGCCCGCCTGCGGCAGCGCCGAGGTGGTGCGCGCCGTCAGGATCATGCCGGAAAGGCCGGCAAGCGCGCCCATCAGCAGGTAGACCGAGAAGATCACCGTCCGGGTCGGGATGCCGCTCGTCTTGGCGCTCTTCACATTGCCGCCCACGGCATAGACCCAGCGGCCATAGACCGTGTAGCGCAGGGTGATCCAGGCGGCGACGAAGACGATCGCGAAGATGATGACCGGAACCGGGATGCCGGCGACGAAGCCCTGGCCGAGCCAGCGGAATTCCGGGCTCAGATTCGGGCGCCATCGACAGCATGCCGAGCGTGACAACGAAGGCCGGCACCGAGAAGCGGGCGAACAGCGTGCCGTTGACGGCGCCGAACAGCGCGCCGACGCCGACGGCGGCGAAGAAGGCGATCGCCGGATTATAAGGATCGCCGCCCGTCACCAGGCTGCCGGCGACGACGCCGGTGATCGCCAGCACCGAGCCAATCGACAGGTCGATGCCGCCGGTCAGAATGACGAAGGTCATGCCGATGGCGAGGATGCCGTTGATCGAGACCTGGCGAAGCACGTTC
Source organism: Hyphomicrobiales bacterium (assembly GCA_017305815.1). Classification (GTDB taxonomy): domain Bacteria; phylum Pseudomonadota; class Alphaproteobacteria; order Rhizobiales; family Kaistiaceae; genus Kaistia; species Kaistia nematophila. The sequence continues at coordinate 5,900 of JAFKJZ010000563.1, read as the reverse complement.
AGCAAATTGGCGGTCGACAGGAAGTTCGGATGCGCGAAGGAGAGGATCACGAACAGGATGATGAACGACAGCAGGATGCCGTAGCGCGACAGGAAGCGGCCGATCGCCTGGTTCCTGGCTCCCGATGCGGAAGTGGCGTTGGTGGTGAGTTCGGTCGACATGGAGGCGCCTCGGTCGCTCAGCTTGCCAGATGGACGAGCGCCTCTTGGGTCGCCGCGGCGCCCTCGAGTTCGCCCGCGATCCGCCCGCGCCGGAACACGAGGATCCGGTCGGCGTTGGCGAGAATTTCGGGAATTTCGGAAGAGATCATCAGCACGGAGTTGCCGGCCGCCGCGAAGGCGGAGAGGAAGGCATAGACCTCCCGCTTGGCGCCCTCGTCGATGCCGCGGGTCGGCTCGTCGCAGATCAGGATCTTGGGCTCGGTCTCGACGCAGCGCGCCAGCACCACCTTCTGCTGGTTGCCGCCGGAAAGGCTCTGGACCGGCAGGTCGCGCGAGGCAGTGCGGATGCGGAAGCGGGCGATCTGGCCGTCGACATTCGACGCGACCTTCTTGCCGTCGACGAAGCCGAGGCGGGAAAACTGGTCGAGCGCCGCCAGCACGACGTTCTCGGACACGCTGGAGGTCAGGACCAGGCCCGTCTCCTTGCGATCCTCGGTGACGATGCGTTGGCGAACTCGCTGCGCCCGGCGCCCATCAGGCCATAGAGGCCGAGGATCTCACCCTTGGCGAGATCGAGCGAGATGTCCTCGAACTGGCCGTGCCGGCCAAAGCCGGAGACGGAAAGCATCGGCTCGCCGGTGCTGGTGCTCTTGCGGGCCTCTTGGTCGCGAAGGTCGCGACCGACGATCAGCGAGATCAAGCGCTGCCGGTCGATGTCGGCGAGATCGCCAGCCTCGATGAAGCGGCCATCGCGGAACACCGTATAGCTATCGGCGATCGAGAAGATGTCGGTCAGGCGGTGCGAGACATAGATGATGCCGACGCCCTGGTCCTGCAGCGAGCGGATCGCCTTGAACAGCGTCGCCGCTTCCTTCTCGCCGATCGCCGAGGTCGGCTCGTCCATGATCAGGATGTCGCTCTCGCGGCTGATCGCCTTGGCGATCTCGACGAGCTGGATCTTGGCGACGGAGAGCGAGCGCATGGTGGCGCGGGCGTCGATGTCGAAGCCGAGGCGGGCGAACAGGGCGGTCGCATCCGCCTCCATCTTCGCCTTGTCGGCGAACCAGCCCATCCGGCGCGGCTCGCGGCCGAGATAGATGTTCTCGGCCACGGTCATGTCGAGGACCGGGCTCAACTCCTGCGTGATGATGGCGATGCCATCGGCGAGCGCCTCGGCGGCCGAGGCGTAGTGCACGACCCTGCCCTTGACCATGACCGTGCCGGCATCGGCGCGATGCAGTCCCATCAGGATGTTCAGGAAGGTCGACTTGCCGGCGCCATTGCCGCCGCAGAGCGCATGGACGCTGCCGCGCTTCAGGCGAATGCGACCGTCGACCAGGGCGGGAACGCCGGCGAACGCCTTGGAAATGCTGGTGGCGGCGAGGAGCAGATCCGCATCGACGACCACGCCATCATCGGGCGCGGTCTGCGACGGGGAAGCGGGCGGAACGACGGCGTGATGCGCCTGTTCCGGCTTGCCCTCACCAAGGGAGGCAGGCTCGGCCACTACGACTTTTCTCCCGGTTGATCGGAACTTCTGAGGTCCGAATTATTTTGTTCGTTGCGACACCAAACATATTTGCAGATGTCAGACAAGTCAACCTGCCGACGATTGTCGTAGCGGCAGATGCACCCATTCAGGATGACGAAAAGCGGAGTCCCACCCTCCCCGCGCTCGCAGAACTTCCGCGATCGCCTCGCCCGACACCCGCCCCAGCCGGATCGGGAGACGCCGATGCCGCGCCGGTAATACAGGGACGAACCAGGCGGACGCGATTTCACGCGGCGACAAAGGATGGATGGCGGCCATTGCAGGCGCCATCCATCAAGGTGCGGAACGCCCCCGGGAGGAGGATCGGGGCGAACCGCTTGTCGGGGGCAGCCAGGGGTCAGCCGCCCCCCTGCCCTCAAATCAGAGCGAACGGGCGGTGATCGCCTTGCGGGCGGACTCGCCGATGCGGGCCTCGATATAGGCCTTGGCCAGGCGCGCCACCTCGACATTGTCCTTCCAGGTGTTTCGCCAGATCGCGCAGGTGATCGACAGATCCTTGTCGACGACCTCGGTCGAGAAGCTCTCGAAGGTGATCCAGTCCTGGTAGTCGATCTCAAGCAGCGCGTCGAAGATCGCCGAGAAGTTGATCACGCCGGAGCCGAGGAAGCCGCGATTGCTCTCGCCGATATGGAAGTAACCGAGCTTCTTGCCGGCGGTGCGCAGCGCCTGGACCGGATCCGCTTCCTCGATGTTCATGTGGAAGGTGTCGAGGTGCAGGAAGATGTTGTCCGAGCCGGACTGCTCGATGAAGGCGAGGCCCTGCGCGGTGGTGTTGAGCAGGTTGCTCTCGAAGCGGTTGACGACCTCGAGGTTCATCGACACGCCGGCGGCCTTGCCGATGTCGGCGGCGCGGGCCAGCGCCGCGACGCTGTTGTCCCAGCCCTTCTGGGTCGGCATGCTCTGGTACTTGGTGTGGGCGGAGAAGATGATGCCGCCGAGCTTGGAGCCGCCGAGGTCGCGGGTGATCGAGATCGCCTCGGCCAGCACCGCCTCGCCGCGCTTCACCACCGCCGGATCTTCCGACGAGACGTCGCTGTCGGCCGGCAGGCCCATGGTGACGACGACCTTCAGGTCATAGTCCTGCAGGCGCTTCGCGAGCCAGTTGACGTCGAACTTCTTGGGGTCGAGGCGCGGGAACTCGATCAGGCCATAGCCGAGGTCGTGCGACTTTTTCATCGCGCCCTCGAGGTCTTCCTGCGTCGTGCCGCCGGTCCAGACGAACGAATGAATGCCAAGCTTCTTCATCAGCGTTTCCTCACGGTTCCATGCACCCGCCGGGTCCGGCCGGGTCGACATCCAGTGCGATTTCATCATCGCTTATTTGTTGGCAGTAGCAGCAAACAAACTTGCTTTCAAGCGGGCGGCGAGGCTAGTTTGGTGCAACGCGCCGCCAGGAACGGGCGGCGGCAAGCCATGCGCCGAGCGCGGACATGATGTCCGCCGCGGCTTTGGGAGGAAACGGAGGAAACAGGAATGTCTGCCAATCAGGCCTTTACCGCCGATCTGACGCGGCCCTTCGACATGACCGGCAAGGTCGCCCTGATCACGGGTGCAGCCGGTGGAATCGGCCGGGCGCTCGCGACGCTGTTCGCCGCCAACGGCGCCACCCTCGCCCTTCTCGACAAGAACGAGGCGGTGCACGACTTCGCGGCCTCGCTCGGCGCCGGCCACAAGGGCTGGACCGGCGACGTCACCGACGCCGCCACGATCGAGCGCGTCGTCGCCGAGGTCGCGGCGCATTTCGGCAAGATCGACATCCTCGTCAACAATGCCGGCATCGGCATGCTGGCGCCGGCCGAGGCGACGACGACCGCGAGCTGGGACCTGCAACTCGCCGTCAACCTGCGTGCGCCCTACCTGTTCTCGCGCGAGGTCGCCGGCCACATGATCGCCGCCGGCTATGGCCGCATCGTCACCATCGCCTCGCAGGCCGCCGTCATCGGCATCGAGGGCCATGTCGCCTACTCCGCCTCGAAGGCGGGCCTGCTCGGCATGACCAATTGCATGGCGCTGGAATGGGGCCCGAAGGGCATCACCGCCAACTGCATCTCGCCGACCGTCGTCGAGACCGAGCTCGCCAAGGTCGGCTGGGCCGGCGAGAAGGGCGAGCGCGCCCGCGCCGAGATCCCGACCCGCCGCTTCGCCCAGCCGGAAGAGATCGCCTACGCCGCGCTCTACCTCGCCAGCGACGGCGCCGCCATGGTGAACGGCGCCAACCTGCTGGTCGATGGCGGCTACACCATCCGCTGATCCCAAGAGAACTGAAGGGGGAGACACCATGGCCGTATCCGTTGCCGGCAAGGTGATGATCGTTACCGGCGCGAGCTCGGGCATCGGCCGCGCCGCCGCCCGCCGCTTCGCCGCCGAGGGCGCGAAGCTGGTGCTGGTCGCCCGCTCGGCCGACAAGCTCGAGGCGCTGGCGAAGGAGCTGGGCGGCGACGCGCTCGCGGTTCCCGCCGACCTGACCAGGCCGGCCGACGTCGAAAAGGTCGTCGCCGAGGCCGAGGCGCATTTCGGCCGGATCGACATCCTGTTCGCCAATGCCGGCAGCTATGTCACCGGCGACGTCGCCGGGGGCGATCCGGACGAGTGGGACCGCGTCATCGGCGTCAACGTCAACGGCGTGTTCCGCATGGTCCGCGCCGTGCTGCCGGGCATGATCGCCCGCCGCTCCGGCGACATCGTCGTCACCTCGTCGATCTCCGGCCACCAGGCGATCCACTGGGAGCCGGTCTATTCGGCCACCAAGCACGCGGTGCAGTCCTTCGTGCACGGCGTCCGCCGCCAGGTCGGGCCGCACAATGTCCGCGTCGGCGCGCTGGCGCCGGGAATCGTGCTGAACGAACTCTGGGGCATCAACGATCCCGCCGAGATCGAGCGCCGCGCCGAGGCGCATGAGGGCCTGCGCTCGGAGGACATCGCCGACGCCCTGCTCTTCATGGTGACCCGCCCGCCGAACGCCACGATCCGCGACCTCGTCATCCTGCCGCAGAACCAGGACATCTGATCGGGCCCAAGCCCCCCTCACCCCAGCCCTCTCCCGCACGCGGGAGAGGGAGTTCTCCGCGCCACGTCTCGCCGCAGAGCGGACAGACCGTCAGCGTTGCGGCCCGGAATTGCCCAGCCTCCCTCGCCGCCATGCCGGCCGAAAAGCCCTCGCCCGCTTGCGGGAGAGGGGTGGGTGAGGGTCTTGCATCCCTACCCCGGCGCCACCGCCGACCAGCGCCCGAAAAATCTCTCCTCGCCCCTGTCGAATCCATCCGTCCCCGCTCGTCGTGACCACGACGGCGGCCCTGGGCCGCGCGCGTCCCATCGAGAGGAGACCGGATGATGGATACCAAGACCGACGAGACCAACGCCTTCGCCAACATGCCGAAGGTGCTGAGCGGCGTGGCCCCCTATCTCAGCGTCGGCGGCGCCGTGAAGGCGTCCGAGTTCTACCAGCGCGCGCTGGCGGCCAGGGAGGTGATGCGGGTTCCCGTCGACGAGAAGGGCCGGACCATGCACATCCACCTCTACATCAATGGCGGCTCGATCATGCTGGCCGACCCGTATGAGGAATACGGCCACCCGCTGGAGAAGCCGCAGGGCTACACGCTGCACCTGCAGCTCGACGACGACATCGATGCCTGGTTTCAGCGTGCCGTCGACGCCGGCATGGAGGTCGTGATGCCGCTCGACCTGCAATTCTGGGGCGACCGCTACGGCCAGCTGCGCGATCCGTTCGGCGTGCTGTGGTCGATGGGCGCCCGCGCCTAGACCGTCACGGCGGTTTGTCGAGGGGCGCACCAGCGCCCCTCGCTTTCACCGGGCGATCAGCCCTCGAAGACGTGCTCGCGATGAAACCGCAGAAAGCTCGGATGCGGCCGCCATTCGGGACGCGCGGGAACGGCCAGCTTTCGTGCAGGGGCGGCCAGCCTCTCCTATCTTCGGGCCTCAGCCGGCTCGCGACCAGGATCGTGTAGTCGTCGGCGATGGAGAGCAGTCCCGCGTCGAACATCCAGTGCACAGAGCGCGAAAACGCAATGCCGTTGCAGACGAGGTCCGGCCCGCCTCGGGCCACAGGCCTGATATGCGCGGCTTCGGCTTCCCATCGTCCATAGCGATCCATCACCCGGCTCCCGGTCATCGCACACCGGTTGTCGTAGGCCGCCATCACGACCACGGGAAAGGCCCAGTCACGGTGC
>JAFKJZ010000562.1 GCA_017305815.1 Hyphomicrobiales bacterium | reverse complement strand
CGGCGCTGACGGTCGTCACCTTCTTCGGCGCGACGACGGCGTTCTTCGCCGCCACCGTCGGCCTGGTGCAGAACGACATCAAGCGCGTCATCGCCTACTCGACCTGTTCGCAGCTCGGCTACATGTTCGTCGCGCTCGGCGTCGGCGCCTATGGCGCGGGCGTGTTCCACCTGTTCACGCACGCCTTCTTCAAGGCGCTGCTGTTCCTCGGCGCCGGCTCGGTCATCCATGCCGTCTCGGGCCAGCAGGACATGCGTCACATGGGCGGCCTGCGGAAGCAGATCCCCTTGACCTACTGGACGATGATCATCGGCACGCTGGCGCTGACCGGCTTCCCGCTGACCGCCGGCTACTACTCGAAGGACGCGATCATCGAGAGCGCCTTCGTCGGTCACAACGCCTTCTCGGGCTACGCCTTCGTCCTGACGGTGGCCGCCGCCCTGATGACCTCGTTCTACTCCTGGCGCCTGATCTTCCTGACCTTCCACGGCAAGCCGCGCGCTTCGGCCGAGGTCATGAGCCACGTGCACGAGTCGCCGCCGGTCATGACCGTGCCGCTGCTGCTGCTGTCGGTCGGTGCGCTGTTCGCCGGCATGGTCTTCGCCAACCAGTTCATCGGTGAAGGCTATGGTGAGTTCTGGAAGGGTGCGCTGTTCACCAACCCGGACAACCACATCCTGCATGAGATGCACGGCGTGCCGTCGCTCGTGAAGTACTCGCCCTTCATCGTGATGGTGATCGGCCTGCTGATTGCCTACTACTTCTACATCCGGTCGCCGGAAACGCCGAAGCGCCTCGCGGCCGAGCAGCCGGTGCTGTACCGGTTCCTGCTGCACAAGTGGTACTTCGACGAGATCTATGACTTCCTGTTCGTCCGCCCGGCCCGTTGGCTCGGCCGCTTCCTCTGGAAGAAGGGCGACGGGATGGTCATCGACGGGCTCGGGCCCGACGGTATCTCGGCGCGCGTCATCGACGTCACCAACCGGGTGATCCGGCTGCAGTCCGGCTACATGTACCACTATGCCTTTGCCATGCTGATCGGCGTTGCTGCGCTGGTCACCTGGATGATGTTCGCGGGTTGAGGGGTTTTAGATGACTGACTGGCCGATCCTCTCGACCGTTACCTTCCTGCCAACGGTCGGCGCACTCCTGCTTCTGCTCGTCCGCGGCGATGACGCCGCGGCGCGGCGCAACGTCTACTGGATCTCGCTCTGGACCACGCTCGTCACCTTCGTGGTGTCGCTGCTGATCTGGAAGGACTTCGACAATTCGAGCGCCGGCTTCCAGTTCGTCGAGCGCGCCGACTGGCTCGGCGGCAAGATCTCCTATTCGATGGGCGTCGACGGCATCTCGATGCTGTTCGTCATCCTGACGACCTTCCTGATGCCCTTCTGCATCGTGGCGTCGAAGTACTCCGTGAAGTTCCGCTTCAAGGAATACATGCTGGCGTTCCTGCTGCTCGAGACGCTGATGATCGGCGTGTTCTGCGCCACTGATCTGCTTCTCTTCTACGTCTTCTTCGAAGGCGGCCTGATCCCGATGTTCCTGATCATCGGCATCTGGGGCGGACAGCGGCGCGTCTATGCGGCGTTCAAGTTCTTCCTCTACACGCTGCTCGGCTCGGTGCTGATGCTGCTCGCCATCATGGCGATGTACTGGCAGGCTGGCACGACCGACATCCCGACGCTGCTCGACCACCAGTTCCCTGCCTCGATGCAGACCTGGCTGTGGCTCGCCTTCTTCGCCTCCTTCGCGGTGAAGATGCCGATGTGGCCGGTGCACACCTGGTTGCCGGACGCCCACGTCGAGGCGCCGACGGCCGGCTCGGTCATCCTGGCGGGCGTGCTGCTGAAGATGGGCGGCTACGGCTTCCTGCGCTTCTCGCTGCCGATGTTCCCGATCGCCTCGGCCGATTTCGCGCCGATCATCTACACGCTGTCGGTCGTCGCCATCATCTATACCTCGCTGGTGGCGCTCGTTCAGGCGGACATGAAGAAGCTGATCGCGTATTCGTCGGTCGCCCACATGGGCTATGTGACGATGGGCATCTTCACGATGAACGCCCAGGGCGTCGAAGGCGCGATCTTCCAGATGCTGTCGCACGGCATCGTCTCGGGCGCGCTCTTCCTCTGCGTCGGCGTCATCTATGACCGCATGCACACCCGCGAGATCGCGGCCTATGGCGGCCTGGTCAACCGGATGCCGTTCTACGCGGCCGTGTTCCTCGTCTTCACGATGGCGAATGTCGGCCTTCCGGGCACCAGCGGCTTCGTCGGTGAGTTCATGGTCCTGATCGGCGTCTTCCGCGCCAACACCTGGGTTGCCGCCTTCGCCACCACCGGCGTCATCCTGTCGGCCAGCTACGGCCTGTGGCTCTACCGCAAGGTGATCATGGGCGCGCTGGAGAAGGCGAACCTCAAGTCGATCTTCGACCTGTCTCGTCGCGAGATCGCCATTCTCGTCCCGCTGGTCGTGCTGACCATCTTCTTCGGCGTCTATCCGACCCCGGTCTTCAACGTGACCGGTCAGGCGGTGGACAAGCTGATTACCAACTATCAGGCCGCGCTTTCCGCTGCCGGCAAGCTCGCGCTGGCGGCGCAGTGAGGGAACACGGATAGATCATGATGGACCTCGCTACGTTCCCCTCGCTCATGCCGTTCCTGCCGGAACTCGTTCTGGCAGGTGGCGCTCTTGTGCTGCTGATGATCGGCGCCTTCGGCGGCGAGCGGACCACTTCGCTCGTCACCACGCTCGCCATGCTGCTGGTTCTGGTCGCGGCTCTCGTGCTGATCTTTAAGGCCGAGGACGGTGTCACCTTCAATGGCGCCTTCGTGCTGGATCCGTTCGCCCGCTTCATGAAGCTGCTGGCGCTCATCGGCTCCGGCTTCGCGATCCTGCTGTCGACCGGCTACACGAAGCAGGAGAAGATCGCCCGCTTCGAGTATCCGGTGCTGATCCTGCTCGCGACGCTCGGCATGATGCTGATGATCTCGGCGAATGACCTGATCGCGCTCTATCTCGGCCTCGAGCTGCAGTCGCTCGCGCTCTATGTCGTCGCGGCCAGCAACCGGGAATCCGTCAAGTCGACCGAGGCGGGCCTGAAGTACTTCGTGC
>JAFKJZ010000561.1 GCA_017305815.1 Hyphomicrobiales bacterium | reverse complement strand
GCGGCCGCCTTGCGGAAGCCGGTGACGCCCTCGATGCGGGCCGGATCGAGGCCGAGCACGTCCGCGGCGCCCGTGTCGAGCCAGCGCTGGTAGCCGGCGACCGTGAATTCGCGCTCGCCGACCGCGACCGGCGTCGAGATCGCCGCCTTCAGCGCGACATGATCGGCGACCCGACTCGGCAGGAACGGCTCCTCGATCCAGGCAATGCCGGACTCTTCCAGGCGCTTCACGGTTCGGATGGCGGTGTCGAGGTCCCATTTCGTGCCGTTGCCGGCATCGACCATGATGCCGGCTTCCGGCCCGATCGCCGCGCGCAGCGCCGCGACCAGCGCGACGTCATAATCGGGATCGCGCCCGGCCTTCGACAGGCCGCGCTTGGCAAGGCCGAGCTTGGTCGAGCGGAAGCCGCCGGCGATGTGGCCGGCGATGTCGCGCACGCTTTCCTCGATCGTCGCCTGGTTGACGTGCAGGCTCGCGCAGACCGGCAGCGACTGGTGATGGCGGCCGAAGAGATCGACCAGCGGCTTGCCGGCCTCCTTCGCCTTCAGGTCCCAGAGCGCCATGTCGAGCGCCGAGATCGCCATCGAGGCGATGCCGCCTTCGCCGTACCACCAGCAATGGTCCTTCATCGCCTGCCAGCAGCCCTCGACGTCGGCAAGATCGCGCTCGGCGAGCAGCGGCAGCAGCCCGTCGCGGATCACCGTCTCGGTGGCCCGCAAGGCTTCCGGCCACATGGCGATCGCCTCGCCCCAGCCGGAAATCCCGGCCGTGGTGTCGAGGCGGACCAGCAAGGTCATCCGGTCGTGATTGAAGTCGTTCGGCTCTGGCCAACGCAGCACAAAGCACTCAGCCCCGCCGAGGCGCATGCGATTTCCTCCCATGGTCGCGCTTGCCGCGCGATCGATTGCAGCAAGGCTAAATTCAAAACCGGGAGGCCGTCAATCGAATTGGTCAGGCCAATTATTGCAAAGTGACCCTTGCGTGATCCGGAATGTCGTGCCAGTTTTGCCGCCAAGAAATTGGCCTTACCAATTCAAAACACTCTTTGAGGGAGGAGACTTTTCAATGCACGCTCGGACTCCGTTCCACGCCATGCGCCGCGTCGCCAGCTTCGCGGTCATGTCGCTTTTGCTCGGCAGTGCGGCCTATGCCGAGGATTTCCACGGCTTCGACCCGGCGAAATTCGACGGCGCCATGCTGAGCGCCGACCAGCTCAAGGCGATGGTCGCCGACGCCACCGCCGCCCATAAGCCCAACAACGGCAAGAACCTCGTCCTCGGCTTCGCCAATCTGCAGCGCGACGTGTCGTTCTGCCTGAAGGTCGAGAACGGCATGGTCGAGAACGCCAAGGCCGCCGGCGTCGACCTGCAGATCACCGACAACCGTCTCGACGGCGCCACAGCGCTCGCCAATGCGCAGAGCTTCCTGCAGCGCCAGGTCGACCACGTCACCGAATTCCAGACCGACGCCAATTTCGGCGCCACCATCATGCAGCAGATGAACGAGGCCAACACCAAGGTGGTGGCGATCGACATCCCGATGCCGGGCGCCACCTTCTTCGGCGCCAACAACCCGCGTTCGGGCTTCATGGGCGGCGCCTATCTCGGCCAGGCGGCGATCGCCAAGTTCGGCGCCGACAAGGTCAAGGAAGGCTTCTTCGTCGTCGGCGAACTGCCGCAGTCGGGCGCGATCCCGGCCATGCGCACCGGCGGCCAGGTCGCCGGCTTCAAGGCCGCCGTCGAAGGCTTCTCGGACGATCACGTCATCAAGATCGACACCAAGAACACGCTCGAAGAGAGCTTCACCCAGATGAACAACGTCATCGGGCGCATTCCCGAAGGCGCGCCGATCATGGTGACGGCGATCAACGACCAGGCAGCGACCGGTATGCTGCGCGCCGTCAAGCAGGCCGGCCGCGAGGCGGACCTGATCGTGGTCGGCATGGGCGCCGACGAAATCCAGACCATGATTGACGAACCGGCCTTCGTCTCGTCGGTAGGCTACTTCCCCGAGCGCTATGGCAACTACCTGATCCCGCTCGCGCTGATGCAGTTGGCCGGCAAGGAAGTGCCGGACACCGTCCTGGTCAACCACGTCATGGTCACCAAGGACAATGTCTGCAAGTTCTACGACAAATTCGCCTGCGCCGATGGCAAAGACCCGATCCAGTTCACCTTCCCGCAGGAAGCCTTCGAGAAGCATCTGGCCGAGATCCGCACGCTGCCGGACCTCGCCGACTACCAGAACCTGATCCCGACCAACTGATCGGCTGGCGGGCGCCCCCGGGCGCCCGCCTTCTTCTCACCCTCTGCAGGAAGGGCCGCATGGCGACCACCGTTCCCCGCCTCGGCATGCATGGCATCGGCAAGTCCTTCGGACGCGTTCCGGTGCTGACGGACGTCGATCTGACCGTCGACCCCGGCGAAGTCGTCGCGCTGCTCGGCTCCAACGGCGCCGGCAAATCGACGCTGATGAAGATCCTGACCGGCCTCTACACTCGCGACGGCGGCTCAGTCCGCATCGATGGCAGCGAAGTCGACTTCAAGGATCCGGCCGCCGCCGTCGCCGCGGGCGTCAAGCTGCTGCCGCAGGAAATCTCCGTCATGCCGGACATGACGGTGGCCGAGAACATCTTCTTGGGCGACATGCCGCTGAAACGCCGCTTCGGCATCCTGCAGGTCGACAAGGACACGATGCGGACGCGGTCGCGCGAACTGCTCGACCAGCTCGGTTTCGCCAACATCCTGCCCGACATGCTGGTGAAACACCTTTCCGTCGCCGAGCAACGCATCGTCGAGATCGCCCGCGCGCTCGCCGGCAAGGCCAGCATCCTCGTCATGGACGAGCCGACAGCGGCGCTGACCGAGCAGGAAGCGAAGATGATCTTCAGGATCATCCGTCGCCTGAAGGAAAACCGCGTCTCCGTCATCTACATCTCGCACTACCTGTCGGAAGTGTTCGAGATCTCCGATCGCATCGTCGTGCTGCGCGACGGCCGCAACGCCGGCACCTTCAACACCGCCGACACCAAGCGAGGCGAAGTCCTCGCCGCCATGCTCGGCAACACGGTCGACGATCTCTACGACGTCGGCGCGCCGGGCATCGCCGGCGCCGAGATCCTCGCCGTCGAG
>JAFKJZ010000560.1 GCA_017305815.1 Hyphomicrobiales bacterium | reverse complement strand
GCCGGATCGGGTTCGACGGCCTGCTGATGAGCGACGACCTCTCGATGAAGGCGCTCGGCGGCGATTATGCCAGCCGCGCGGCGGCGGTGCTTTCCGCCGGCTGCGACATGGTCCTGCATTGCAACGGCGTCATGGAAGAGATGGCCGACGTCGCTCGCTCCGTCCCGGAACTGGCGGGCAGGGCGGCGGAGCGGGCTGCTGCGGCGCGCGGCGCGCGCAAGCCGCCGCATCCGCTGGACCGCGAGGCTGCCGAGGCGGAATATGCGACGCTCGCAGAGCGCGCCGGCTGGCCGCCTGCGGCCGCCTGAAGCGCAGGGGAGACCCGATGGCCGCGACCCGCGACATCGACGGCCAGAGCGAACTCTGGGAGACGACCGACCGCAAGGATGACGATGCGGCGCTCGTCGTCGACGTCGACGGCTTCGAAGGGCCGCTCGACCTGCTGCTGGCGCTGGCGCGTACGCAGAAGGTCGATCTCGCGAAGATCTCGATCCTGGCTCTGGCCGAGCAGTATCTCGCCTATATCGAGCATCTGCGTCAGCTCCGCCTCGAACTCGCGGCCGACTACCTCGTCATGGCGGCCTGGCTCGCCTATCTGAAGTCGCGCCTGCTGCTGCCGGCGCCGGCGCCGGACGAAGAGCCGAGCGGCGAGGAGATGGCGGCGGCGCTGGCCTTCCGGCTGCGCCGGCTCGAAGCGATGCGCGATGCCGCCGCCAAGCTGGTCAACCGCGATCGCCTTGGTCGCGAGGTCTTTTCGCGCGGCATGCCGGAGCCGGTCGAGGTGATCCAGCGCAGCGATTATTCGGCGACGCTCTACGACCTGCTGACAGCCTATGCCTCGCAGCGCCAGCGCCAGATGGTCTCGGTCGTGCATGTCCGGCGGCGGCAGGTCTGGTCGCTCGCCGAGGCGCGCGAGGTGCTGACGCGGATGATCGGCAGCATCGCGGACTGGACGCCGGTCGACGTGTTCCTGTCGCCGTGGATGCAGACGCCGGAAATGCGGGCGACCGTGCTCGCGAGTTCCTTCAGCGCCAGCCTGGAGCTGGTGCGCGAGGGCAAGGTCGAATTGCGCCAGACAGGCCCCTTCGCGTCGCTCTACATGCGCGACAGGGACCGCGATGGCGCGGAGGTGAAGAACGATGGCTGATCTCGGAAATCTCACCTTGCTGGCGCCGGAGGAGCGCCGCATGGCGCTGCGCATGGTCGAGGCCATGCTGTTCGCCAGCGCCGAGCCGCTTGGCACCAGCGAGATCGCCGCGCGCCTGCCGGAGGGCAGCGATGTCGACGGGCTGATCCGCGAGCTGGAGCACGTCTATTCAGGGCGCGGGGTCAACCTGGTGAAGGTCGCGGGCAAGTACATGTTCCGCACCGCGAGCGATCTCGCTTTCCTGCTGCAGCGCGACGCCGGCGACCAGAAGAAGCTGTCGCGCGCCGCGCTCGAAACGCTGGCGATCATCGCCTATCACCAGCCGGTGACGCGAGCCGAAATCGAGGAGATCCGCGGCGTCTCGATTTCCAAGGGCACGCTCGACGTGCTGATGGAGGCGGGCTGGATCCGTATGCGCGGCCGGCGGCGGACGCCGGGGCGCCCGGTTACCTATGGCACGACGGAGGGCTTCCTCGTCCATTTCGGCCTCGAGGCAATCGGCGACCTGCCGGGGCTGGAGGAACTGAAAGGCGCGGGCCTGCTCGATGGCCGCATTCCGCCCGGCTTTACCGTGCCGGAGCCGCGCGACGGCGATGCCCTCACGGCCGACGAGGATCCTCTCGATCCCGAGGATCTGCTCGCGGCCGGCCTGACGGACCACGATTAAGCCTGTCCAGCGCTTCCGCTTGCGTCAGCTTGGCTCCCGCCTATGCTGACGTTGCGAAAGGTCTGCCGGGGAGGTGGCCTGCGATCCGCCTGGGGAGGCCGCCTTGTCCGAAATTTCGATCAGCCGTCGTCGATTGTTCGCCATTGGGGCAGGGGCAGCCGCCATCGCTGTCCTGCCGGGCGTCTCATCCGCCTTGTCGCCGATCGCGGTCCGCATCGTCACCGGCGGCAAGGGCGGCGTGTTCTATCCTTATGGCGAGGGGCTGGCCCGGGTGCTCTCGGCGCACGGCGGCAATCTCAGGGCCACCGCGGAGGCCACGGGGGGCTCGGTCGACAATGCGCGGCTCGTCCATGCGGGCAAGGCCGATGTCGGCTTCGCCACCTTCGATTCCGTCTTTGACGCCGTCCATGGCGCCAGCGCCTATGCCAAGGACGGCAAGCTCGAACTGCGCGTCCTGGCGGTGCTCTATGATTCCTACCTGCACGTCGTGGCGCGGAAGGATGCCGGCATTTCCTCCATTGCCGACCTCAAGGGCAAGCGCGTGTCGGTCGGCTCGCCCGGCTCTTCGGCCGAGACGATCGCCGGGCGCGTGCTCGAGGTCGCCGGCATCGATCCCGCCCACGGCGTCGAGCGATCCAACCTCGGTGCGGCAGAATCCGCCGAGGCGCTCAAGGCCGGCAGGATCGACGCCTTCTTCTGGGCAGGCGGCGTGCCCACCGCCGCCGTGCAGGAGCTTGCGGCCGCCGGCAAGCCGGAGATCGTGTTCCTCTCGACGGCTGCCGAGCAGGCGGCGATCGACAAGAAGTATCCCGGCCTCTACCGCCCGCTCACCCTGCCGAAATCAGCCTATGCCGGGATGGCCGCCGACGTGTCGGGCCTCGGCGTGGCCAATGTGCTGATCGTCTCGGTCAAGGCGAAGGACGCCTTGGTGACAGAGTTGCTCGAAGGGATCTTCGACAACCTCGATGCCATTCACAAGCTGCATCCCGAGGCGGCGAAGCTTTCTCTCGCAAGCGCTGCGGCGGCGACCGCCGTGCCGTTCCATCCCGCCGCCGAGGCCTTCTACAAGGCGAAAGGGACCTGACGCGCGCCGGTTGCAGCCCAGCCGGGCGCATGGCGAACTCGACGGCGGCGGCATCAGGCGCTAAACCGCTCGCATGAGCGCAAGCACCCAATGGATTGAACGCACCGCCTGGGGCCGTCGCGGCACCGCCGGTGTCACCATCGCCGCCCGTCTCGGCTTCGACGCCGTCACGCACCACTACGGCGATGCGCCGTCGCTGCGCGGCATCAGCCTGGAGGTCGAGCCGGGGGAGGTCGTCTGCCTG
>JAFKJZ010000559.1:5728-9966 GCA_017305815.1 Hyphomicrobiales bacterium | reverse complement strand
CGCTGGGAGCAGGGCATGTACCAGATCCTGCGGTTCCGCTTCCCGCCCGGCAAGCGCGGTCTCTCGATCCCGCAGCGGCTTTGCTACATGTCGAGCACGCTGTTCTGGTTCTTCCCGCTGACGCGCTGGATGATGCCGTAGAACATCTCGTTCTCGGACGGCATCGTCTCGAAGGTGCGAAGGTTGCGCTCGACCGGGTCGGGGTTGAGGAAGAAGTGCGGCGACTGCACCAGGAAGAGCTTCGGATCCTGCTTGAAGTACCCGACCGTGTAGAGCAGGAAATCGCGCGCCGGCGCATGGTCGGCGTCGAAGACGACCACGAGTTCGCCCTTGGCGAACTGCAGGCCGTTGTTCATGTTGCCGGCCTTGGCGTGCTCGTTGCGCTCGCGCGTCAGGTAGCGGCAGCCGAGATCCTCGGCGAGCTTCTGCAGCGTGATGAAACGCTCTTCCGCCTCCTGCGCCGCCTGCATGTTCTCGGCGTTGCGCTTCTGGACGGTGCCGCCGTCATCGAGCAGCCAGACAGTCAGCTTCTCTGCCGGATAGTCCATCGCCTTGGCGGCGGCGAGCGTCGTCGCCAGCAGCTCCGGTTCCTCGTTGTAGGTCGGAACGAAGACGTCGACGGTCGGCAGGTCCGGGTCGGAGGACGAAATCTTGAGGTTGCGCGGCGGATGCGGAAGCATCACGACGAACAGGCTCAGGAACAGCATGAAAATGCTGTACATTTCACAGATGTAGACGAGAAAGCCGGGAATGAAGTTCTGCAGCTCGTTGATCGGCGGCAGCGTGCTGGTCGTACGCCAGTAGGCGTAGCGCAGCACCAGCGACGTGCCGAGCGCGAGCGCGATCTGGCGCCAGACGCCGCCGCTCGTGAAGGTCTTCAGGACCATCATCACGCCGAGCACCGCGGTGCCGGCGATCAGGTGCGCCTGCAGGCTGATAGGAAGGGTGATGAGGAAGGCCGTCGCCAGCGCCGCGATGGCCCAGAGCAGCCCGATGCCGATGCGTCCCATCACGAATTCCCCATTTCATGCCGGGAGCAAAGCCCGGACGGCCTTACGGCCGCACCGGGGCGGCTCCTGTCACCGAAATGCGCTGCAACACCACACGTCATGTCATGCGCTCAAAGTTGGGGAGGCGGGACAGCTGCGAAATCGTCGAAGCGGCCGCTATCGGCCGCCGGCACCGGATCGGCGGCCTCGACGGGCGCCTTGCGGACGACACGGCGCACCGGAGCGGCCGACGCTGGCGCCGGTTCCGGCGCCAGCTGCGGCGTCACCTGCGCGGTCGGCAGCACGGTCGTGCCGAGCCTGCCGAGATCGGCCGGGATCGGTGGCGCGCCGCCATAGGGATTCCAGTTGGCAGCCATGATGTAGGAGCTGATCGTCATGCCGGTCATCACGGCGAGCAGGTTGGCCTCGGTCGTGTTCGGCTCGCAGAGGCGGAGCCGCAGCGTGATGGTGCCCTGCCCGATCGTCATGTTGGAATCGAGATCGGGTGTGCGGATGCGCTGCCAGGCATAGATGCAGGTATCGCCCTGCGCCGAGCCACCCATGGCATAGCCGAACGAACCGTAACGGTTCTGCGCGTAATAGGGCGAGACGCGCATCGGCACGCCCGGCAGGGCCTGGCGCATCTCGGCGCCGATGGCGCTCAGCGTGATCGCGGGATTGGCCTGGGTGTTCTCCGGCCCGGTCACCGATTTCACCGGCCCGAACAGCGTCGCCGTCACCATGTTCTGGCCGGGCGTGTGCGAGCGGTTGGAGAGGACGATCTCCTGGGTGGTCGAGTTGGCGTAGTGGCGCTCGATCACGCCGACGACGCCGGGACCGCCCGGCGGCATGTCGACGAAGGCCTTGTCGATCGTAACGCTGGTGGCGATCGAGCCCGACTGGATGTTGCGGCCGCCGATGCTGCCGCAGGCGGCCAGGCTCGCCAGCGCCAGGGCGCAACCGACCATTCCGAGGGGAGAGCGGGAAAAGGCCCGGTTCATCAGGCGGCACATCCCCGAGCGAGACCGGACGCCGCGCGCGATCGTCCCCTGTGCGCCAGCAATTGCAATGTCCGGCCTGAACGGAACCCAGCCGGCTGCGACAGCCGATCAGCCCGGCTGCGAACAGCCACGGGCCTCGATGCTCAACCTCCGTCGAGCATGGTTAACAACCGGTTACCAAGGGATTGTTAAGGGCCGTTAATCTTGCACTGCGGCATAGGATCAACAGGGAAAAGTGCAGGCACGGGCTGAACTTGCGGCCGGGACCGCCGATCGCCCGCGCCCTCCATCACGGTTAACGCGCGGCCCTCAGATGATTCTGCAACCTGCGGACGAGATCGGCGCGCTCCACGTCCGGATAGGATTCGCGCGTCCCCTGCCCCCAGACCGGGCCGGGCCAGGCGGCGTCGTCGACGGAGCGGCCGATGACGTGCACATGCATCTGGCGAACAATGTTGCCGAGCGCGCCGACGTTCAGCTTGTCAAAGGTCGCGACCGCCCCGAGCGCCTCGCCGGCCCGCTTGATCTCGACGGCGAGCACGGCAAGTTCTGCCTCGTCGAGCTCGGTCCATTCTTCCAGTCCGGCCCTGCGCGGCAGGAGCAGGAGCCAGGGGAAGCGACGATCATCCATCAGACGCACCTGGCAGAGCGGCCACTCCGCCACCAGCACGCTGTCCGCGGCGATCCGCTCGGCGACTTCGAAAGCCGCGCTCATGCCGCATTCTCCGAAAGCAGCTTGTCGAAATAGGCGATGGTGTGCCGGAGTCCCTCGTCGAGCTCGATCGTCGGCTTCCAGTCGAGCAGCCGCCCCGCCAGCGTGATGTCGGGCTGGCGCTGGCGCGGATCATCCGAGGGCAAGGGCTGGAAGACTAGCTTCGAGGAAGAACCCGTCAGGGCGATCACCCGCTCCGCCAGCTGGCGGATGGTGAATTCGTTGGGATTGCCGATATTGACCGGCCCGGTGACGTCGTCGCCGGTCTCCATCAGGCGGACCATGCCGTCGAGCAGGTCGTCGACATAACAGAAAGAGCGCGTCTGCCGGCCCTCGCCATAGATGGTGATGTCCTCGCCGCGCAGCGCCTGCACGATGAAGTTCGACACCACGCGGCCGTCGTTCGGATGCATGCGCGGGCCGTAGGTATTGAAGATCCGCATCACCTTGATGCGCAGCTTGTGCTGGCGCCAGTAGTCGAAGAACAGCGTCTCGGCGCAGCGCTTGCCCTCGTCATAGCAGGAGCGGATGCCGATCGGGTTGACGTTGCCCCAGTAGTCCTCGGTCTGCGGATGCACGGAGGGATCGCCATAGACCTCGGAGGTCGAGGCCTGCAGGATCTTCGCCTTCACGCGCTTGGCGAGGCCGAGCATGTTGATCGCGCCATGGACGCTGACCTTGGTGGTCGCGACCGGATCGTGCTGGTAGTGCACGGGCGAGGCGGGACAGGCAAGATTGTAAATCTCGTCGACCTCGACATAGAGCGGAAAGGTCACGTCGTGGCGCATCAGTTCGAAGCGCTTGTGGCCGATCAGGTGCTCGATGTTGCGGCGGGAGCCGGTGAAGAAATTGTCGGCGCAGAGCACCTCGTCGCCGCGCGCCAGCAGCCGGTCGCACAGATGCGAGCCGAGGAAACCGGCGCCGCCGGTGACGAGTATCCGCTTGTTCGCGTGCATGAGTAACCCTTCGATTCGTGCGCGCCATACTGACCGCTCGCGCAGCGCCCGCCAATGCGGCCGATGCCCCGCGCCGGGGCTTTTCGGCCACAGGGGACCGAACAACATCATAACATCATCATGATGGCCCCGAATCGGCGCGAATACGCCTTGATTCCGTCATCGGCCGGGGTTTGCATCAGCTTGCAACCATGGCTGGCGAGTCTCGCCTGCCGGCCTGCCACCGCACACACCCGAGGCCGTCGTGTCCATCCCCGCCGAGAAGCGCTGCGTCGCCGCCGACGCGCGCTGGATCAGCCCGCTTCATCGGAGCGCGTGCTGATGTCTGCCGTGCTGCCATCCACCACCCACGAGCAGACAGAACGCGTCGTCGCCGGCATCCTCATCGCGCTGTCGGGCAACATCATGTTCGCTACCAGCGATGCGATCGTGAAGCTGCTGACGGCGCGCTACTCGGTGTTCCAGATCATCGTCAGTCAGGCCCTCTTCGCGCTGATCCCGCTGACGGTGATGATCCTGCGCAGCGGCGGCTTCGGCAGGCTCCGCGTGCATCATCCGCGCCTCGTGCTGCTGCGCGCCG
>JAFKJZ010000559.1:0-5696 GCA_017305815.1 Hyphomicrobiales bacterium | reverse complement strand
TTTCTCGCAGCTGCCGCTGGCGGAAAGCTATTCGATCGCCTTCTGCACGCCGCTCTTCGTCACGCTGCTATCGATCCCGATCCTCGGCGAGAAGGTCGGGCTGCATCGCTGGGGCGCGGTCCTGGTCGGGTTCGTCGGCATCATCGTCATGGTGCGCCCGGGCTTCGAGACCCTGCATGTCGGCCACGCCGCCGCGCTCGTCGGCGCCGGCCTTGGCGCCTTCACCGTGCTAGTCATGCGTCGCATCGCCCGCGAGGAGGCTCACGCCGTCATGGTGCTGGCGGTCGTCACGGGCCTGATCGCCGTCAGCCTGCCGGGCATGATCCTGACCTTCCGGATGCCGACCCTGCCCGACATGGCGCTGTTCGCTTGCACGGGCCTGCTCATGGGCAGCGCCCAGTTCTTCGTGGCGAAGTCGCTGTCTCTGGCGCCCGCCTCGGTCATCGCACCGATGCAGTATTCGATGATCCTCTGGGCCATCATCTACGGCGCGATCCTGTTCGGCACCCAGGTCGATCCGGTCATGGTGTTCGGCGCGGCGATCGTGATCGGCAGCGGCCTCTACATCATGCACCGCGAACGCCGCCGCGCACGGCTGGGACGGTAGGGCCGAAGCAAGCCCCTCACCCTGCCCTCTCCCGCCAGCGGGCGAGGGTTTCGGCCGACAGCCTTCATCAAGACCCAGCGCTTCAACAGCTCAGTCGAGCCCCTCTCCCGCTTGCGGGAGAGGGTTGGGGTGAGGGTCCTAGAACGTCGGCTCAGGCTGTCCCGCCGCGCGGCAGGCCGCGACCAGTGTGTTCGCCATCAGCATGGCGATCGTCATCGGGCCGACGCCGCCCGGCACCGGCGTGATCGCCGAAGCGATTGCGGCCGCCTCGGCATACATCGATGATCACGGCGCCGGGTTTGACCCAGTCGCCGCGCACCATCTCGGGCCGGCCGACCGCCGCGACGATGATGTCCGCCTTCCGGGCGAGCGCCGGCAGGTCGCGGCTGCGCGAATGGGCGACCGTCACCGTGCAGCTCTCCTGCAGCAGCAGCTGCGCCATCGGCTTGCCGACGATGTTGGAACGGCCGATCACCAGCGCGTCCTTGCCGGCGAGGTTTCCGCCGAGCACGCGCTGGATCAGCAGCAGGCAGCCCGCCGGCGTGCAGGAGACCAGCGCGCGATCCCGCTCGCCGATCGCAAGACGGCCGACATTGATCGGGTGGAAGCCGTCGACGTCCTTGGCCGGATCGATTGCCTCGATCACCTTCGACGTGTCGATGTGACGGGGCAGCGGCAGTTGGACGAGGATGCCGTGGATGGACGGATCGCGGTTCAGCTGGTCGACGATTGCCAGCACCTCGGCCTCGCTGGTCGAGAGCGGCAGCGTGTGCTGCACCGAATGGAAGCCGAGTTCCTTTGCCTTGCGCCCCTTGGCGCCGACATAGACCTGGCTCGCCGCGTCGTCGCCGACGAGCACGACGGCCAGACCGGGCGCGACGCCGCCGGCCGCGATCAGCCGGCCCGTCTCGGCCGCGACCTTGTCCGTGATCTCGGCGGCGACCGCCTTGCCGTCGATGACGGCTGCCGGAGCCTTAGCGGAAGACGACTGTCCGTGTGTCATTGAGAAGGACCCGATGCTCGATGTGGAACTTGACCGCTCGGGCCAGCACAGTGTTCTCGATATCGCGGCCAATGGCGATCATCGCCTCCGCCGACATGGAGTGATCGACGCGGCCGACATCCTGTTCGATGATCGGGCCTTCGTCGAGTTCAGCGGTGACGTAGTGCGCCGTCGCGCCGATCAGCTTGACGCCGCGCTCATGCGCGCGGTGATAGGGCTTGGCGCCCTTGAAGCTCGGCAGGAACGAGTGATGGATGTTGATGACGCGGCCGGCGAGCCGCGCCGACATGTCGTCCGAAAGAACCTGCATGTAGCGCGCGAGCACGACCAGATCGATCTTCTGCTCGTCGATCAGGGCGAGGATCTCACCCTCCTGCTCCGCCTTGGTGCGTCCGTCCATCGGAATGTAGTGATAGGGCAGCCCCTCGCCCTCGACCCGGCGGCGCATCGTCTCGTGATTGGAGACGACGGAGACGAGATCCATCGGGATCTGGCCGATCGAGTTGCGATAGAGCAGGTCGTTCAGGCAGTGCCCCATCTTCGAGACGAGGATCATGACGCGCGGCTTGACCTTCAGGTCATGCAGCTTCCAGTCCAGGTCATAGGCCGTCGCGACGGGCTCGAAGCCGCGCGAGAAGCTCTCGACCGTGGTTTCCTCGAGACCCGAGAACGAGACGCGCATGAAGAAGCGGCCGCTGTCAGCGTCGCCATACTGCGCGCTCTCGACGATGTTGCAGCCCTGCGAGGCGATGCAGTTCGCCACCGCCGCGACAATACCTCGACGATCGCCGCACGACAGGGTGAGGACAAAACGCGCGGGGTCGACTGACATGGGTCTACTAAGCCTCTTTGGAATGCGGCGGAGCCGGGCTCCGCAGGCGGGCAGCACTAGCGTCCGAGCCGCCGCGCCGCAACAGACAACTGCGTCGCACGAGGGAAAACCGCGAAACGCTTGCGCGCGCGGGCGGGCTCGGGACAGAGTGGGCGCGCCGCATACAGGAAATCGTCATGACCGAACCGAACTACGTCGTTGCCCCGCCGCCGAGCGTCTCGGTCGCGGTCCGCGATTCGACGGCCCGCTTCCCGGTGCATCGGATCTATTGCGTCGGCCGCAACTATGCCGCGCACGCGCGCGAAATGGGCCATGACGGCCGCGAGCCACCCTTCTTCTTCCAGAAGAACCCCGACGATCTCGTCGAGGCGGGCAAGCCGGCGCCCTACCCGCCCCAGACGGCCGACCTGCATCACGAAGTGGAGCTGGTGGTCGCGCTCGCCGAAGGCGGCAGCGATATCGCGGTCGAAGACGCGCTTGCGCATGTCTATGGCTATGCGATCGGCCTCGACCTGACGCGTCGCGACGTGCAGGCCGAAGCGAAGAAGGCCGCCCGTCCCTGGGCAACGGCCAAGGCCTTTGCGAATTCGGCGCCGATTGGGCCGATCGTTCCGGCCTCCGCAATCGGCCACCCCAAGTCTGGCCGGCTGACCGCGACCGTCAATGGCGAGCCGCGCCAGGACGGCGACATCGCCGACATGATCTGGTCGGTGCCGGAAATCATCTCCCACCTGTCGCGCTGGTTCCTCCTCGCGCCGGGCGACCTGATCTTCACGGGCACCCCGGCCGGCGTCGGCGAACTGAAACGAGGCGATGTCGTCGTCGGCGCGATCGAAGGTCTGGGCCAGCTCGAGGTTCGGATCGTTTGAGGCAGGGCTTCAACGGTTTTGAAACATGCCGATGGCATGATAGGGCCGACGGGTAGGCATTGCGGCCGCGACGACCGTCGCGGCTCGGAGGAACGAATGGCGATCGAACCGGTGCAGCATGGGGCGATCGCCTTCATTGCCAGCACGACAGCGGACGCGACCGAGGCGCAGGCGCGCCTGACGAAGCTCTATGGCGGCGTCGATCCGGAAGCGGCGGACATCATCGTCGCGCTCGGCGGCGACGGCTTCATGCTGCAGACGCTGCACCGCTTCATGAATTCGGGCAAGCCGATCTACGGAATGAACCGCGGCTCGGTCGGCTTTCTCATGAACGAGTTTCGCGAGGATGGCCTGCGCGAGCGGCTCGCCGCGGCCGTGCCCTCGACGCTGCATCCGCTGCGCATGGACGCCCACGACGCCATGGGCAACGAGCACCGCGCTTTCGCCATCAACGAAGTGTCGCTGTTCCGCCAGTCCTACCAGACGGCGAAGCTGCGCATCTCGATCGACCAACAGGTCCGGCTCGAGGAACTGATCGGCGACGGCGTGCTGGTTTCGACGCCGGCCGGCTCGACCGCCTACAATCTCTCGGCGCATGGGCCGATCCTGCCGATCCACGCGCCGCTGCTGGCGCTGACGCCGATCAGCGCCTTCCGGCCGCGCCACTGGCGTGGCGCGGTCGATCGACGTGCTCGAGCCGGAAAAGCGGCCGGTCAACGCGGTCGCCGACCACACCGAGATCAAGTCCGTCCTAAAGATCGCAATCAAGCAGGACCGGCGCGCCAAGAGCCTGATCCTGTTCGATCCCGGCCATAGTTGGGACGACCGCATCCTGGCCGAGCAGTTCCGCTACTAGTCTGCCGTCGGCCGGAACAGTCCCTCACCCAACCTTCCCCCCGCGAGCGGGAGAGGGTTGGGGTGAGGGCTTTCTTTTCGAAGGGAGGCCGTCCGGCTCAGGCGACCGGCGACCACTCGCTGACGATATCGGCGAGCGCCGGGCGCGGACGCTCGAACGGATCGGTATTCGGCGTGCCGACATAGACGAGCCCGACCAGGCGCTCCGTATCGGCGAGGCCGAGCACGTGGCGCGCCTCGGCGTCATAGGTGACCCATTCGGTCAGCCACTGGGTGGCGAAACCCATCGCATTGGCAGCGACGATCAGGTTCATCGCCACGGCGCCGGCCGACATCAACTGTTCCCATTCCGGGATCTTCACATGCGGCGCGGCGCGGCTGACCACGGCTACCACCAGCGGCGAGCGCAGGAAGCGGTTCTTCTCATGCGCCAGCGACTTCTCATCGATGTCGGGCCGGTTCTTCAGCAGCACAGCCGCCGTCGCCTCGCCTGCTGCGGCGCGCGCATCGCCCCGGAACAGGATGAAGCGCCACGGCGCGAGCTTGCCATGATCCGGGACGCGGCTGGCGATGGTCAGCAGGTCGGTCAGTTGTTCCGGCGTCGGGCCGGGCTCGACGAGGTTCATCGACGGGAACGAACGGCGTGTCTTCAGAAGCGAAATCGTATCTGTCATGGGGACCGCGAACAGGGAGGACGGGGAACTGGCGGGCGGCTTGCGACAGGCAAGGCGCGGCTGGCTGCCCCTGACATCGGACGAATCCGTCCCCATTACAACCCCCGGCCCCCCGCCGGCCGCCGCGCCCTCTGGCGGATCGGCCGCGACGCAGCGCGTCCGAGGTCTTGAAATCGCCACGCTGATCGGGCTCTAACGGGACACGGCACGATCGATCGAGACTGGGACCCGGATTTGCGCGAGAACGCTTCACACTGGTTGCTGCGGCAGGCCCGGACTGCGGGAAGCGCCAGCTTCATCGTTCTCGCGCTCTGCACCGGCCCCGCGCTCGGGCAGGACGCGCCGCCGATCCCGCCAGCCGACATTCCCGATGGCGCGGCCCCATCCGATCCGATGTCGCTGACGCCGCTGCTACCGGAGAAGATCGATCCGGCGGCGCTGCTCAAGACCGGCAAATCGGACATGACGAGCTCCAAGCCGACCGAGAGCCGGCCGCAACCGGGGCTGATGCTCGAAGCCAAGCTGGTCGATGGCGGGCCGACGATCCCCAAGGGCGTCGTCTGGCGCGTCTTTTCGAAGACGCCAGGCAAGGACGGCAAGTTGCCGCTCGTCCGCGAGGTCGAGGGCGGCGCGGTCAGCCTGCCGCTGAAGCCGGGCGATTATGTCGTGCACGCCGCCTATGGCCGCGCCGGCGGCATGAAGCCGATCAGCTTCACCGGCGGCGACGAATACGAGACGCTGGTGCTCAATGCCGGCGGCCTCAAGCTGGACGCGCTGGTGGGCAAGGACCTCGCGCCCATCCCCAACCTGGTCAAGTTCGACATCTTCCCGGGAGACGGGGCGTCCGGCGAGGACC
>JAFKJZ010000558.1 GCA_017305815.1 Hyphomicrobiales bacterium | reverse complement strand
CGGGCCGCTTCAGCGCATTCAGCACATAGGCATAGCCGCTGAAATGATCGTTGGTGAAGAAGATCTCCGGCTCCATCGCGATCAGCATGTCGCGATCGTCGAAGTCCATCTTCAGCGCGAAGGTGGTTCCATCCTCCTGCATCCGGCCGAGGAAGGTCTTGCCGAGATAGAAGGAAAGCGTGCCGTGGGTGATACCTTCGCGCACCTCGGGCAGCGCCAGGAAGATCTGCTTCAGCTTCGCCGTGTCGACCGCCATGGCCGTCCTCCCGCGCGTTCGATTTCGCGGGAGACAGATTGCGCCGGATCGCGCCAGGCGGCCAGCCCAGCGCCATCGGGCGTTTCAGGGCTGGCGGTCGTGAGCCCGGCTCAGGCGGCCTTTTCGCGCTGGTAGTCCTTGATCTCGCTGGCGACGATCGTCGGCGAACGGTCGAGATCGTAGCGGAGCTCGAAGGCCGAGGGCGCCATGAAGACAGGCGCGCCGTCGAGATCGGAGGCCATGGACGAGCGGTGGCGATCGATGAAGGTCTCGAGCGCGACCTTGTCGGTCGAGGTCACCCAGCGACAGACCGAGAAGCGCGAATGCTCGAAATCGATCGGCAGGCCGTATTCGACCTGCATGCGCTCCTTCAGCACGTCGAGCTGCAGGGCGCCGACGACGCCGATGATCGCGGGCGATCCGTCATGCGGGATGAACACCTGCACGACGCCTTCCTCGGCCATCTGCTGCAGGGCTTCCTTCAGCTTCTTCGCCTTCATCGGATCCTGCAGGCGGATGCGCCGCATGATCTCCGGAGCGAAGCTCGGCACGCCGCGGAAGACGAGGTTCTCGCCTTCGGTCAGCGTGTCGCCGATGCGGAGCGTGCCGTGGTTCGGGATGCCGACGACGTCGCCGGCGAAGGCTTCGTCGGCGAGCAGGCGGTCCTGCGCGAAGAAGAACTGCGGGCTCGACAGCGGGATCGGCTTGCCGGTGCGCACCAGCTTGGCCTTCATGCCGCGCTGCAGCTTGCCGGAGCAGACGCGCAGGAAGGCGATGCGGTCGCGATGGTTCGGATCCATGTTCGCCTGGATCTTGAACACGAAGCCCGACATCTTGGGCTCGGTCGGTTCGACGGTGCGGCCCTCTGCCTGCTGCGGGCGGGGCGAGGGCGCGAAGGCGGCCATGGCGTCGATCAGGTCGTGCACGCCGAAATTTCGTAGAGCGGAGCCGAAATAGACCGGCGTCAGATGGCCCTGGCGGAAGCTGTCCATGTCGAAGCCGTTGCCGGCACCCTCGATCAGTTCCATCTCCTCGCGGAAGAGAGCGACGGCTTCCGGCGTCGTCAGGCCGTCGATCTGCGGATCGTTCGGGCCCGAGACCGGGATCACGGCATTGTCGGTGTCGATGCGGCGGACCGTGCGGGCGACGATGTCGTAGGTGCCGGCGAATTCGCGGCCGCGGCCGATCGGCCAGGTCATCGGCACGGTGTCGAGCGCCAGCACCTTCTCGATCTCGTCGAGCAGGTCGAACGGGTCGCGGGTCTCGCGGTCGAGCTTGTTGATGAAGGTGACGATCGGGATGTCGCGCAGGCGGCAGACCTCGAACAGCTTGCGCGTGCGGTCTTCGATGCCCTTGGCGGCGTCGATCACCATGACGGCGGAATCGACGGCGGTCAGCGTGCGGTAGGTGTCTTCCGAGAAATCTTCATGGCCCGGCGTGTCGAGCAGGTTGAAGATCCTGTCGCCATATTCGAACGTCATCACCGAGGTGACGACGGAGATGCCGCGCTCGCGCTCGATGCCCATCCAGTCCGAGCGGGTCTGGCGGCGGTCGCGCTTGCCCTTGACCTCGCCGGCGAGCTGGATCGCGCCGCCCATCAAGAGCAGCTTTTCGGTCAGCGTCGTCTTGCCCGCGTCGGGGTGCGAGATGATGGCGAAGGTCCGGCGGCGATCGACGAGTCCGGTAAGGGCGTCCATGAATAGGTCTTCTAACGGTTTTTGAGGTGGCGCATCGATAGACGAGACGGGCCGGAAAGGCCAGCCCGAAGCGTCTAGCGCTTGCGCGACAGCAGCGCCGCCACGGCGATTCCGAGCCAGCCGAACATCATCGTGGTGCCGCCGATCGGCGCCAGGAAGGAAAGCGCGGCGCTGCCGGAGAGGGTGTGGAAGGCAAGGGCGCCGGAGAAGCCGATGAGCCCGATCGCGATGGCCCAGGCGGAGATCGACATCAGGAGCGCCGTCGCCGGCACGAAAAAGCCGAGCGCCAGCAGGGCCGGCGCCTGTGCCATGGCCATGTTGCCGGCCGTGCCGAGGCGTTCGCCGCCCGGCACATGCGCCCCGGCGGCGGCCATCGCCACGCCGAGCATGCCGGCAAGTCCCGCCACCACCAGAAGCGCGCGTTGACCGTTCATCGTTTCTCTCCTGTGAGCGGCCCTTCGGCCGGCGCGTAGATCCGTGGTGATGCCGCTTCATGACGCGTGCGGGGCGGAGAATCCACCCGCGGGGCGCGACCGGCCGGAACTGGATAGACTGCTTTTGCCCACGCCGGCTTCGTGGCAAATGCGCCCATCCGGCAATCCGGCCTCGTCTCGCCGACCCGGGCTGGGTGCCGTCAAGCCATTGCCATGTCACCGCCGGCTGTTATGCTAGCGCTGTCATTGCGGCTCGGCCGCCATCGATCTCGGGCCTGCTGGCGAACGCCCTGCCGGCCTTTCAACGACATTGTGGGAGGGAAGCATGATCATCGTCACGGGTGGAAGCGGGCTCGCGGGCCGCGCGGTGGTGAAGGATCTGGTCGAGCATGGCTACGAGGTCGCCTCGGTCGACATGGCGCTGCCGCCGCCGGGCCAGGGCGTGCCGTTCAGCAAGGTGGACCTGACCGACTACGGCCAGGCGCTGGCGGCCTTTTCGGGCGTCGACGACCGCTTCAAGAAGGCGACCGGCATCATCCATCTGGCCGCCATTCCGGCGCCGGGACTGGCGCCGAACCACGTCATCTTCGAGACCAACATGATCTCGACCTACAACGTGTTCGAGGCGGCGCGCGTGCTCGGCATCAAGAACGTCGTCTGGGCGTCGAGCGAGACGGTGCTCGGCCTGCCGTTCGAGACGCCGCCGCCCTACGTGCCAGTCGACGAGGACTATCGCGGACGGCCGGAGACGGCCTATTCGCTGTCGAAG
>JAFKJZ010000557.1 GCA_017305815.1 Hyphomicrobiales bacterium | reverse complement strand
CTTCCGGGCGGCGCTCGCGACCTTCCTCGACCGCTTCGCCGCCACGTCGTCGCATTGACGCCAGGGCGGCAGGCGCCGGCTCAGTTGGCGGTCCGCGTGGTGATGACGTTGAAGGAGGCGGGCTTGAGGCGGATCCTCAGCGTCTCGCCGTCGATCTCGACGTCGCCATTCGGCCGCGGCACCACCGTGTTCGGCGCGTCCTTGGTGTTGACCGCCTTCAGATTGGCGTGGTGGATCTCGGTCGCACCGACCAGGCTGCGGTTCGCACCGAGCCCGCGCAGCTGGACCTCGAGATCGAGCACGTCCGAGAGACTGCGGTTGAGCGCGAACACCGTCGTCGTGCCATCGGCGGGATTGTCGACGACGGTCGCGTAGAGATAGGGAATCTCCGGGAACGACTTCGCATTGTAGCTCGGCGATTCCGCGACCGTGCGCATGACGCGCCCATGTCCGAACTTCGATGCCAGCGCGAAGGGATGGAAGATCGTCTGCCGCCAGGCCGCGCCGCCGGTCTCGGTCATGATCGGGCCGATGACGTTGACGAGCTGCGCGAGGCAGGCGGTCTTAACGCGATCGGCATTGTTCATCATCGCGATCAGCGCGCCGCCGACGATCAGCGCGTCCTCGGCATTGTAGACTTCCTCGATCAGCGGCGGCGCCTCCGGCCAGCCGGGCTTGCGCATGTTCTCGATCTTGTGCGTCTTGTACCAGACGTTCCATTCGTCGAACGACAGCATGATCCGCTTCTGCGAGCGGCGCTTGGCGCCGACGGCGTCGCAGATCGCGACGACTTCCTTGATGAACGCATCCATCAGCTCGATCACGCCGAAATACTCGGCCGTCGAATCGGCATTGTTGTTGAAGTAGGTGTGCAGCGAGATGAAGTCGACCTCATCGTAGCAATGCTCCAGCACCTGGTATTCCCAGGCGCCGTAGCTCGGCATGTTGCGATGCGAGGAGCCGCAGGCGGCGAGCTGGATGGTCGGATCGACCCAGCGCATCACCTTGGCCGTCTCGAGCGCCGCCCGGCCATACTCCTCCGCCGTCTTGTGGCAGATCTGCCAGGGACCATCCATCTCGTTGCCGAGGCACCAGAACTTGATGTCGTGCGGCTTCTCGTAGCCATGCTCCTTGCGGAGGTCCGACAGCGCCGAACCGCCCTCATGGTTGCAGTATTCGAGGAACTGGCGCGCCTCGTCGGGACCCTTGGTGCCAAGATTGACGCCGAACATCGGCTCGATGTCGGCCTTCTTGGCCCACTTCATGAACTCGTTGGTGCCGAACTGGTTGGTCTCGGTCGAGAACCAGGCGAGGTCGCGGCGGACGGGGCGCTTGTCGGCCGGGCCGACGCCGTCCTCCCAATTGTAGCCCGAGAGGAAATTGCCGCCGGGATAGCGGACGATGGTGGTGCCGAGTTCCTTGGTCAGCTCCAGCACGTCGCCGCGGAAGCCATCCTCGTCGGCGGTGGCGTGGCCGGGCTCGTAGATGCCGCCATAGACGCAGCGGCCCATATGCTCGACGAAGGTGCCGAACATGCGCCGGTCGAGTTCGGAGACGACAAAGTCGCGGTCGACGATGAGTTTGGCGTTCAACATGGATGGAAAGCTCTCGAATTGATCTGCAGTAAACGTGGGAGGGGATCGCCGCCGGCCGGAGCCGGGCGGCGACGGTGAAGTGCCGCTAGCCCTTGATGCCGGCGGAAAGCATGATCGCCTGCGTCACGCGACGCTGGAAAAGCAGGTAGGCGATCGCGACAGGGAGGCCGGCCATGACGGCGCCGGCGATCTCGCGGGCGTATTGCACGCCGAACGCATCCTTGACCTGGGTGATGCCGACCGTGACGTTCATCGTCGATTCCGAGGTGGAGACGAGGAACGGCCAGAGGAAGTTGTTCCAGGCGCCGATGAAGGTGATGATGGCGAGCGCCGTCGTCACACCCCAGTTCATCGGCAGGTAGATGCGGAAGAAGATGTTGAACTCGTTGGCGCCGTCGACGCGCGCCGCCTCGCGAAAGTCCTTCGGCACGCTGTCGAAGAACTGCTTGTAGACGATGACGACGACGGGAACGATCAGCTGCGGCAGGATCACGCCGAGCCAGGTATTGATCAGCCCGAAATCGCTCATCAGGATGAAATGCGTCACGATCAGCGTCTGGATCGGCACCATGAAGCTGGCCAGGATCATCAGCCAGATGAGGCTGCGGCCTGGGAAGCGCAATTGCGACAGCGCATAGCCGCAGGTCGATCCCATCAGGAGCACCAGCACCGTGACAGCGCCGGAGGTGACCAGCGAATTCACGTACCAGGTGCCGATCGAGGTGTGCGTCAGCACATAGAGATAGGCGCCGATGGTGAAGGTCTTCGGCCAAAGGCGTATGCCCGGCTCCACCACCTCGAATTCCGGCTTCAGCGTCGTGACCATCGCCCAGTAGAGCGGGAAGGCCCAGATCACCGCGATGACGACGGTCAGGAGCGTGAGGGCGAGGCCGACGGCGTTGAAGCGCCGCATCCGCATCATGTCGACGCGCGGTTCGGCCAGCACCTTGGTTTCCGCGGTAGCGCTCATGACCGGCCTCCCCTGACGCGCAGCAACTGATACTGGAACACAGAGAACACGACGATGATCGCGAACAGCGCCAGGGCGACGGTCGCGCCATAGCCGCCCTTGTTCATCTGAAAGGCGAGCTTGTAGACATACTGCACCATGACCATGGTCGGATTGGCCTGGCCGCCGATGGTGAACAGGTAGACCTGATCGAAGATCTTCAGCTGCAGTATGAGCTGGATCGTCAGCACGAGGGCCGTGATCGGCCAGATCAGCGGCCAGGTGATGTAGCGGAACTGCTGCCAGCGGCGGGCGCCGTCGAGAGCCGACGCGTCATACATGTCCTGGGGAATGTTGCGCAGGCCGGCGATGAACAGCAGCAGGTTGAAGCCGTTGGTCCACCAGATGGTGATGAAGGCGACGGCGGGCATCAGCCAGACCGGATTGCGGAACACCGGCACGCGCTCGCCATAGAAGAACTCGATCACATACTGGCCGATGCCGAACTGGACGTCGAAGATCCAGCGCCAGATCAGGAAGATCACCGAGACCGGCAGGATGTAGGGCAAAAAGAACATCGCCAGGATAACGCTCTGCGTCCAGCCCTTCAGG
>JAFKJZ010000556.1 GCA_017305815.1 Hyphomicrobiales bacterium | reverse complement strand
AGCGGCTGGTCGGGCGCGTCCGCCGCTAGGCGGGGCGGCGGGCTCCGATATTGCCGTGGCCGCGTTTTCCGCGCGCCGGCCGGTATCCATTTCGTTCGAGAACGCGCTTAGGGCAGGGGAAACAGATGGCCTATTACGACTGGATCAAGGCGCTGCACGTGATCTCGGTGATCGCCTGGATGGCGGGCATCTTCTATCTGCCGCGCCTGTTCGTCTATCACACCGGCGCCGCGATCGGATCCGACAAGTCCGAGACGTTCAAGGTGATGGAAGCCAAGCTGCTCAGGATGATCATGAATCCGGCGATGATCCTGACCTGGATCACGGGACTGACGATCGTTCGCCTCGGCGGCTGGGAGCAGCAGCCCTGGTTCATGGCGAAGTTCGTGCTTGTCATCGCCATGTCGGCTTTCCATATGTGGCTTGCGTCGTGCCGCAAGGCGTTCGCGGCGGACCGCAACACCCGTTCGGAGCGGGCCTACCGTCTGGCGAACGAGATTCCGACCGTCCTGATGGTGCTGATCGTCATCCTGGTCGTGGTCAAGCCGTTCTAGATTTCTGCGAAATTGCGACGTTTCTGACGCTTGCCGTGGAACCGGCGAGCGATTATGGTGCGCCATCTTGTCGAAGCAGACGGATGCCGGTTGACCTGCCAGGGTCGACCGAAGCGTCGCGCCGGCGGGCCTTGTCCCCGCCAGGCTGAAGTTCTGCCAATCCCCATTTTCGATACCATTCGACCCTTCCTTTCTTGAATCCCAACGAGATTCACAAAACCCATGCGTGAAATGAAACTACAGGACCTCAAGTCCAAATCCCCGACGGAGCTGCTGGCCTTCGCCGAGGAACTTGAGGTCGAGAATGCGAGCACGCTGCGCAAGCAGGAGCTGATGTTCGCCATCCTGAAGCAGTTGGCAGACAACGACGTCGAGATCGTCGGACAGGGCGTCGTCGAGGTCTTGCAGGACGGTTTCGGCTTCCTGCGCTCCCCCGACGCCAACTATCTCGCCGGACCGGACGATATCTATGTCTCTCCCTCGCAGATCCGTCGCTTTTCGCTGCGGACCGGCGACACGGTCGAGGGCTATATCCGCAGTCCGAAGGACGGTGAGCGCTATTTCGCCCTGCTGAAGGTCTCGACGATCAATTTCGAGGACCCGGACAAGGCCCGGCACAAGGTTCACTTCGATAATCTGACGCCGCTCTACCCGAACGAGCGCTTCAAGATGGAGCTCGAGGTTCCGGCCGGCAAGGACATGACGCCGCGCATCATCGACCTGGTTGCGCCGCTTGGCAAAGGCCAGCGCGCCCTCGTCACCGCGCCGCCGCGCACTGGTAAGACGGTGTTCCTGCAGAACATCGCCCACTCGATCGCCCAGAACCATCCCGAGTGCTACCTCATCGTCCTGCTGATCGATGAGCGCCCGGAAGAAGTCACCGACATGCAGCGCTCGGTGAAGGGCGAGGTCATCTCCTCGACCTTCGACGAACCCGCTACCCGCCACGTCGCCGTCGCCGAGATGGTGATCGAGAAGGCCAAGCGCCTGGTCGAGCATGGCCGCGACGTCGTCATCCTGCTCGATTCGATCACCCGCCTCGGCCGCGCCTACAACACGGTGGTGCCGTCTTCCGGCAAGGTGCTGACCGGCGGTGTCGACGCCAACGCGCTGCAGCGGCCGAAGCGCTTCTTCGGCGCCGCCCGCAACATCGAGGAAGGCGGCTCGCTGACGATCATCGCGACGGCGCTGATCGATACCGGCAGCCGCATGGACGAAGTCATCTTCGAAGAGTTCAAGGGCACCGGTAACTCGGAAATCGTCCTGGACCGCAAGGTCGCGGACAAGCGCACCTTCCCGGCGATCGACATCACCCGTTCCGGCACCCGCAAGGAAGAGCTGCTGGTGCCGCCGGACGTGCTCAAGAAGATGTACGTGCTGCGCCGCATCCTCATGCCGATGGGCACGGTCGACGCGATCGAGTTCCTGCTCGACAAGCTGCGCCAGACCAAGCACAACTCCGATTTCTTCGATCAGATGAACACCTGATCGGCGAGATCGCCAGAAATCCAGAATGCGGAATGGCCGGGCTCGTCCCGGCCATTTCTGTTTTCGGACCCGGTTAACGCGTTAGCTTTTCGTTAGCCATGCGGTAACCAGGCGCCGTGCAATTCGGCGACGAGCGCCTCCGCCTCGGTGATCGGCAGCGAGCAGTTGCCTTCGCGGCAGACATAGGCGGTCGCCCGGCCGTCGATCGCCCGCTTGCCATGCGCCGGATGGCTCGCCGGCAGGGCGTGGTCCTCGGGCCGGACGTCGAGCACGAAGGTCGGCCGCCAGTCCTCGCGCAGCGCGTGCCGAAGCTTTGCGCCGTCATCCGTCGCCGAGGTCAGGATGACTACTGTGCGCACGGCGAGGCGGAGGTCGAGGCCGGAGAGCAGGCTCGCCGTGCCGAAGACGTTGCGGTTGATGATCGGCGCGGCGGCGGCGAGCGCGCGGTCTGCTCGGTCGCGGAAGCGGTCCTCGCCGGTCAGCGCCCAGAGCCGGACGAGGCTGTCGACGGCCAGGCCATGTGGATTGGGCGAGGCGTCGTCGATCCGCTCCGCCTTGCGCAGGATCAGCGCCTCGGCGTCGTCGGCGGTGAAGAAATAGCCGCCCTGGCCGTTGCCGTGATGCGCTTCGAGCTGGTCGAGATAGCCGATCGCGCGGTCGAGATAGGCGCCCTCCTGTGTCGCCTGGTGCAGGGCGATGGCGGCGCGGGCGAGCGAGGCGAGATCGGACGAGAAGCCGGGATGGACGGACTTGCCGTCCCGCGTCGCATGGCCGGGCCGGCCGTTGCGGGAAATCGATTCGGCCAGGAAACGAAACGCCGTCGAGGCGAGTTCGGTCCAGTCCGGCCGGTCGAGCAGCCAGCCGGCGGTGGCGAGCCCGGTGATCGCATAGCCGTTCCAGTCGACCAGGATCTTGTCGTCGAGGCCGGGGCGCACGCGCGTCTCGCGCGCTGAAAGCAGCTTCGCGAACAGCGTTTCGGCGCGTCGCTCGTCATCGGTTGCGAGGGGGGCAGGGTGCCGCAATCGATTCGGGATCGAAACGCCCTCCCAGTTGCCGCCAGCCTGGATGTCGTAGAGATCGCCAAGGAAGGCGGCGTCCTCGGCCCCGAGCAGATGC
>JAFKJZ010000232.1 GCA_017305815.1 Hyphomicrobiales bacterium | reverse complement strand
GGCGCGGCAAGGGCGGGAACGGCGATCGACCGCGAATAGGCATCCACAACATCCGGCGCGGCGGCGGACTCGAACACCGTCCAGGCGTCGGCGACCGTCAGCGCGAAGATCGAGACGGTGTCGAGCGTGCGGCAGGCCGGAACGACGCCGGTCGCCGACAGAGCACCTAGGGTCGGCTTCAGGCCGACGATCGAATTCAGGGCCGCCGGCACGCGGCCGGAGCCGGCCGTGTCTGTGCCGAGTGCGAAACTGGCGATGCCATGCGCCACCGCAACGGCTGAGCCCGAGGACGAGCCTCCCGGCACGATCGCGGGATCGATGGCGTTCTTCGGCACCGGATAGGGCGTGCGCACGCCGACGAGGCCGGTGGCGAACTGGTCGAGATTGGTCTTGCCGAGGCAGATGGCGCCGGCCGCGCGCAGCCGCGCCACGACGAAGGCGTCGGCGTCAGGCGTATGGGCGAAGTCGGGGCAGGCGGCGGTGGTCGGCATGCCGGCGACGTCGATATTGTCCTTCGCCGCGAAGGGGATACCCCAGAGCGGCCGGCCGTCCGGTTCGCCGAGCGCAAGCGCTTCGGCCAAGGCCTGCTCGCGCGCCGCATGAATAAAAATGCCCGCATCGCCAACGGCGTCCAGCCGGCGGAAAGCTTCGGCGATCACCTGTTCCGGCCGCAGCCCGGCCCGATAGGCCTCCCGCAACGCGTCGATGGTGAAGGGCAGTTTCGTGAGATTCATGGTTCGCTCGCCGCAGAGATCAGCCTCTGCAGCTTGCAGCTTTTCCTGTTGTCTAGAATTGCTATGTTTTCAGCAACGCGGTGCAAAAAATGCACCGCCTCGCAGGAGGAGGTCCGGATGCGGCACCTGCAGACATTCCAGATGATCGAGGCGGTGGCCCGCGCCGGCTCGATGCGCCAGGCGGCCGAGGACATGAACATCACCGCCTCGGCGCTGGTCCGCCGCATCAACCGCTTCGAGGACGAGTTCGGCGCCGAGTTGTTCGAGCGCCTGCCGAACGGCGTCCGGCTCAATTCGGCCGGCGAATTGCTGCTGCACCATTTCCGCGCGACGCGGTCGGATCCGGCGAGCGGCGCGGCCATGTCTCGATTGCCTGCTCGCAGGCGCTCCTGCCCTATTTCCTGCCGCAGGAGATCGCCCGCTATCGGGCCGACCATCCCGGCGTCACCTTCTCCGTGCATGTGCGCGACCGTGCCCAGGCCGAGCAGGACCTCGCCTCCTATTCGAGCGACCTGGCGCTGGTGTACGAGCCGATCTACCTGGTCGATTTCGAGGTGCTGCATGTCATCCCGCAGCCGGTGCATGTCGTCATGCGCGCCGATCATCCGCTGGCGGCGAAGAGCGAGATCCGGCTGCGCGATTGCCTCGACCTGCCGCATATCGCGCCGAGCACGCAGTTCGGCGTCCGTCACCTGCTCGATTTCGCCGCCCGTCGAGGTTCGCGGCGCGTTTCGCCCGTGGTCGAGACGGAGAGCTTCGACATGATCCGCCACTATGTCCGGCACGAGAACGTCATCGGCTTCCAGATTGGCATTGGCCTGCGCGATCCCGGCGACGGCTCGCTGGTGTTCCGGCCGATCTCCGAGCGCGACCTGCCGGCCGGCAATTTGATCCTCGGCCAGATGCGCGGCCGCGCCCTGCCGGTCGCCTCGGCCCGGTTCGCCGTCCAGCTTGCCGCGAGCCTGAAGGACTATGCCGCCGGCGGCCTCGGCTAGCTTCCGGCGACCCCGGGGCTGAGGGGGACGATCGGTCGAGTCGCCGTGGTGCGATGCCGCAAGATCTGCCGGCGGGGGCGCCGAGCGGTTCGCGCGCCCTGTCGAGCCTATTTTTCCACTGTTGCGTTGATCAGCTTGCAGGCAGGAAACGGAAGCCGTCGTCGA
This sequence comes from Hyphomicrobiales bacterium, assembly GCA_017305815.1. GTDB lineage: Bacteria > Pseudomonadota > Alphaproteobacteria > Rhizobiales > Kaistiaceae > Kaistia > Kaistia nematophila. The sequence continues at coordinate 2,356 of JAFKJZ010000232.1, read as the reverse complement.
CCGGGCGCGGCCGGTCGCCTGCCGGGCGGCCATCCTGGACCAAGCTGAAAGGACTCTTGTAGGCTATTGTTATACAACAAGTATTTTCAGCGTCGATTTGCCGGCCGAAATCGTACCGCCGTTTGCGCCCGTCGGGCGCGGGATCGCAGGCCGCCGCAGGGCCGGCCCGGGAAGCCGGAAGGGGCCGCCTGGTGGGCATCCCTGCGGAAAATTTAGCCTATACCGAAATTCCCTCCCGCTTATGCTGATGCGCAAAGGCCGGTCGGTCCGTCGCCGAAGAGCGCGGTTCGCCGCCCAGGGCAGGTCCGGATGCCGTCGTTCCGGCATCCCGGCAGGGCGCCGCAAGGCCCGCGGCGCCGTTCGAGGAGGACAGGGCGAAAGCGCTGCCGCGGGCGACGCCGGCTGCGCGTCGCTCCCATTCAGGAAGACAGGGAATTCCACATGCCGACAGAGACAGTGACGCACGCTTCGGTCGATCCGGACGCCTTGGACGCCGTGATCGAGTCGAACTGGCAGCGCCAGATCGACTGGCTGGCGAATCTCGTCCGCTTCGACAGCACGCGCGGCAACGAGGCGCCGTGCCAGGCCTGGCTGGCGTCGGAATTCGCCAAGCGCGGCTGGTCGGTCGACAGTTTCACGATCGATGAGGTCGATATCGCCGGCAAGCCCGGCTACTCGCCGGTCGTCGATGCCGACTATTCCAAGGCGGTGCAGGTGGTGGCGAGCCACAAGGTGGATCAGCCGGCCGGGCGCAGCCTGATCCTGCAGGGCCATATCGACGTCGTGCCGCCCGGCGCGGCCGAACTCTGGGAGCACCCGCCCTTCGAGCCGCAGGTGAAGGACGGCATGATGAGCGGGCGCGGCGCCAACGACATGAAGGTTGGCGTCGCCGAGATGGTGTTCGCGCTCGACGCGCTGCGCGGCCTTGGGCTGGAGCCGGCCTCGAACGTCTTCGTCGAGACGGTCAGCGAGGAGGAGTGCACCGGCAACGGCGCGCTGTCGACGCTGGTGCGCGGCTACGTCGCCGATGCCTGCCTGATCCCGGAATCGATGGAAAACCGCCTGCTCCGGGCCGAGCTCGGCTCGGTCTGGTTCCGCGTGCGCGTCCTCGGCCAGCCGGTGCATGTGCTTCAGGCCCAGACCGGCGCCAGCGCCATCCTCTCGGCCTATGAATATGTCGGCGACCTGATGGCGCTGACGGCGCGCATCAACGAGGAGGCGAAGGACCATCCCTGGTTCGGCCATATCGAGAACCCGGTGAAGTTCAGCCTCGGCAAGATCCGCGGCGGCGACTGGCTCGGTTCGGTGCCGTCCTGGTGCGAGTTCGAGTGCCGGCTTTCGGTTCTGCCTGGCCATTCGCTGCCGGAGGTGCGCCAGCGCGTTCTCGACGCGATCGCGGCCAGCGCCGCTCGGCTCGGTTCGGCGCGGGTGCCGGAGCTTACCTGGATCGGCTTCCAGGCTGACGGCCATGTGCTGGAGCCCGGCAGCGACGCCGAGGCGGTTCTCTCGCGGGTGCACGAGACGGTGTTCGGCGCCAGGCTCGAGACCTTCAGCCAGACGGCGACCAGCGACGCCCGCCAGTATGATCTCTACTACGGCATTCCGGCGCTCTGCTATGGCGGCTGCGGCAGCGGCAGCCATTCGCCGAAGGAGAAGACCGACCTCGCCTCGATGAAGCAGATCACCAAGGCGATCGCGCTGTTCGTGGCGGAGTGGTGCGGTGTCCGCCCGGTCCGCGCCTGACCCGGCGGGAGGGCGGCCCGAGAGATCGGGCCGCTATCCCTCAGATCGCGATGCGGGCGTTGGTGCGGCCGTCGGCGGTGATCGAGGCCTGGATATGGCGGACGATCTGGTCGGCATGGGCGCTCGCCAGCGCATCGGCGCGCTCCACGTCGCGGGCGACGATCGCCGCGATCATGTCCTCGTGCTCGTTGACATATTCGCGCGGCAGCATGTCGTGGAACGACGAATAGTAGAGCCGCAGGATGCGCCGGCCCTCGTCCAGGAGCTGGGTGAAGAGGTCGGTGTAGTAGCGGTTGCGGCCGGCCCGCGCGATCTCGATGTGGAAGTCGCGGTTGGCCGCAATCATCGCCAGCGCGTCGCGCGCCTCGACCGCCTGCGCGAAGGTCGCCTGCAATTCGCCGATGCGGCGGATGTCGTCCTCTCGGTGATGCACGGCGGCGAGGCGGGTCGTCACCCGGTACATCAGCGTCAGCGCATCGAAGAACTGCGGCAGGCCGAGGAAGTCGATGTTCGCGACGATGGTGGCGCGGTTCGGCAGCGTGGTGATCAGGCCCTCGGCGGCGAGGCGGACGAGCGCCTCGCGGATCGGCGTGCGCGACAGCGAAAAGCGCTG
>JAFKJZ010000231.1:1211-4403 GCA_017305815.1 Hyphomicrobiales bacterium | reverse complement strand
CGCAAGCCGGATGGTGCCCGCGAGGTGCTGATCGCCGACATGACGGTCGCCTACAAGATCGTCCGCGAGACCTTCACCACCAAGGTGGTGCTCGACCGCGATGCCGGCACGATCCGGGCCGAATATCTCGACGGTCCGTTCAAGCATCTCGACAATCTGTGGACCTTCGCCGCGCTCGACGGCGGCCACAGCAACATCAGCTTCACGATCGACTACGAGTTTCGTTCGCGCACGCTTTCGGCACTGATGGGCACCGTCTTCGACAAGGCGTTCCGCAAGTTCGCCGACGCCTTCGAAAAGCGCGCCGACGCGATCTACGGGGCGGCAGTGCTGCCTTCCGCCTAGAGCGTTTTCGAGCGAAGTGGATAGCGGTTCGCGTGAAGACAACGCGACCCGACAAAGAGCTAGAGTCATTCCGTTTTTCCATGAAACACGGAATGACCCAGCGGCCCGATGGACCGGCCTCGGGCAGGCGCAAAGCTTTTGCGCGAGCTTACGTGCACGTCATTGACTTGCCCGGATTTGTCCCAGACAAATTCAGCCGTGCTCGTCCTCCGGTCCGAAGCCAAATGAATCAGTCATCCTCCGGTCGTTTTGTCTCGGTGCTTGTCGCCGGAATCGTGTGTGGGTTTCTGGCGGTTGTCGTGACGATCGGCCATGGCAGCCTGCTGTTCTCAGGTGATCTGCAGGGCTTGATGCCGATAGCCCTCGCGCTGGCGCTCTTCTCGACGACGGTGATGACGATCTTCGCCGTGCTGGGCGGTTCGAAGAGCGACATCATCCCGATCGCCCAGGAGATTCCCATCGTCGCCATGGTCTCGATCGTCTCGGCGGTTGCCGCGGCGATCGATCCCACCGTCTCGGGCGAGGCAAGGGCGGCGACGATCTTCGCGGCCGTGGCGGTGACCACGATGGCGACGGCGCTTGTGACGCTCATCCTGGGCTATTGCCGGCTTGGCGGCCTGATCCGCTTTGCGCCCTATCCGGTCATCGCCGGGTTTCTCACCGGTACCGGCTGGCTGATCCTGCTCGGCGGCATCAGCGTCACCACCAATCAGACGCCTTCCTTTTCGCTGCTGCCGCAACTTCTGCAACCGCCGCTGATGCTGCAGTTCGGGCTGATGATCGCGCTCGTCGTCGTGCTGTTCGCGACCGAACGGTTGTTCAAGAACGTCTTCGCCGTGCCGGCCGTGCTGCTCGCGGTGCTCGTCATCTTCAATCTTGTCGTCTTGGCGCGCGGCGAGGGCTACGAGCCGTTCGGGGCGGCCGGCTGGCTGATCCGAATGCCGGAGGCCGGAAAGTTCTGGCCACCGGTCCGGCTCTCCGCTCTGGCTTCGGTCGATTGGTACGCCGTCCTCCACGGCATGATCACGCTGCCGATCATGATCGTCATCACCATCGTTGCTCTCCTGATGAATACGACCGGGATTGAACTCCATGCCGACCGCGACATGGATCTCAATCAGGAGATGCGCTCCAACGGTCTGATGAATCTTCTTGTCGGCCTCGGCGGCGGCTTGCCCGGTTATTCCTCGGTCTCGCTGACCTTGATCATCCACCAGCTCAACGCGGTCAGCCGCTGGGTCGGCGTCATCGTCGTGGTGATGATGCTTTCGGCGCTGTGGTTCGGTAGCGTCCTCATAGCCGCCGTGCCGGCGCTGCTGCTCGGCGCTGTGCTGGTCTGGGTCGGCGGGTCTCTCATGTATGACTGGCTCGTGCGCGCCCGGCGGCGGCTCGACCCGTTCGAATATGCCGTGATCCTCCTGATCGCGCTCGTCATCGTGCTGGTCAGCTTTCCCGTCGGCATCCTGGTCGGCCTGATCGCGGCGATCTTCCTGTTCGCCTTCCAGTATGGCCGGGTCGATATCGTCCGCCACGAGCTGACGGGCGCCGACTGGCACACCAGCGGGCAGGTATCCGGCGAGCGGCAGCAATTGCTGCGCCAGCATGGCGCGGGCATCGTGATTGTCCGCCTGCAGGGCTTCCTGTTCTTCGGCACCGCCGATCGGTTGCGCAAACGGGTCCAGGGCCGGATGGAGGACGGCGGCCGTTTCCTCCTTATCGACTTCCACCGCGTTTCCGGCATGGATTCCTCGGCCGTCCAGAGCTTCATCCGCCTGAGCCAGGTGGCCTCGAAGCGCGAGTTCACCGTCATCCTGACCGGCGTTTCGGAACGGCTGCGACAAGCGTTGATCCGCAACGGCCTCGCCATCGGGGCAGGCAGCTCCGTTCGAATCGAGCCAGATCTGGAAAGAGGGCTGCGCTGGAGCGAGGATTCGTTGCTGTCGGAGCTGGGAGCCGTTCTGGTCCCCGCCGAAGGCTGGACACTCCACAGTCTGCTGCGCGCCTTCCTCAAACGGGATACGCTCGCGACGACGATCGGCGCCTATTGCCAGAAGCTCGACATTGCGGAGGGGGATCCGCTGATCGTGCAGGGCGGGGCGTCGAGCGACATCTTCTTCATCGAATCCGGCACCGCCACGGTCGAAATGGCCGGCGATGGTGGCATCTCGGTCTCGCTGGCGACGGTCGGTCCGGGGGACGCCGTGGGCGAGATCTCTTTTTATCTGCACGAGCCGCGCACGGCGTCGATCGTGGCGCGAAATGCCCTCGTCGCTTGGCGCTTCTCCCGCGAGGATCTCGAGCGTCTGGCGTCCGATCTTCCCGAGGCCGCGGTCGGCTTCCACACGGCCATGGCGGCGCTGTTGTCGCGCCGGCTCGCCGTCACCAACCGCCTGGTCGGCTTCCTCGCGGACTAACCCGCCTCAAGTCAGCACATAGCCGACCGGCTTGACCGGTGCCGGCAGCTCGGTCTCGCCCTGCATCTCCTTAAGCGTCGTCTCGATCATGGTCGCCATGCCGTCGAGGGCGAGATCGTTGGCATCCGTGCCGAAGGGCTCCTCCAGCTGGTCGCTGAGCGCTTCCAGCGCGTAGAACGTATAAGCGAGGAACGCGACGATCAGCGGCGTCAGCACGCCGATCGAATCGACCAGGCCGAAGGGCAGCAGGAAGCAGTAGAGATAGATCGTGCGGTGCAGGATCACCGAATAGGTGAAGGGCAGCGGCGTGCCGGCGAGACGTTCGCAGGCGCCGAGCACGTCCGACAGCGCATCGAGATGCCGCTCCATAGCCGCGACGAGGATCGGATCGATCTTTCCCGAGCGGCGGAGGTCGGCGATCTCTCTGCCGATG
>JAFKJZ010000231.1:0-1204 GCA_017305815.1 Hyphomicrobiales bacterium | reverse complement strand
GTCGATTGCGGGCTGGGCCCGCGCCAGCTCGCCATCGACGAAATCTGCCGGCAGGAAGGCGCGCAGTTCCGGGAGCGGATCGGTGCGGCGCAGCTGATGGCGCAGCGCGTGGGTGAAGGCGATCGTCGCGCGGATGATGGCGCGCGCCGCCTCGGGGTCGTCCTGCAGCGTCATCGCCTGGCGGGCGAGCGAGCGGGCATGGATAAGCAGCGCGCCCCATTGTTTGCGCGCTTCCCAGAAACGGTCGTAGCTGGCGCTATTGCGGAAGCCGAGGAAGATCGCGATGGCGATGCCGATCAGCGAGAACGGCACGAAGGTCAGCGTCACCTTGAACGAGAACAACTGGCCGTGCAGCAGCGTCACCAGCGTGGCGAATGCGGCGGTCAGAAGAAGCTGCGGTAGGATCACCGGCAGCACCGACCCGCGCCACACCAGCATCATGCCGAACCAGTTCGGGCGCTCGCGGACGATCATCGGTTCAGGCCTCTTGGGCTGCCGTTTCGCGCAGCAGCTTCAAAGCCTCGACGACGGTCGCGAAGCGCACGCCGGAACGGTCGCGGTCGGCGAAGACACGCACTGCATGACGCGCCGGAGCGCCGCGCAGCATGACGCCGAAATGGACGAGGCCGACCGGCTTCTCGGCCGAGCCGCCGGTGGGGCCGGCAATGCCGGTGACGGCGACGGCAAGGTCTGCGCCGGACTTCGCCAGCGCGCCGGCCGCCATGGCGAGCGCGACTTCCTGGCTGACGGCGCCGACACGCTCGATCAGTTCCTTCGGCACGCCGAGCATCTCGGCCTTCGCCGCGTTGGAATAGGTGACGAAGCCTCGATCGACGACGGCGGAGGAGCCGGAGATCTCTGTCAGTACGCCGGCGATCAGGCCGCCGGTGCAGGATTCGGCCGTGGCGATCTTCAGGCCGCGGGCGATGCAAAGCTCGATCAGCGCCTGGGCATCGCCCTGCAGGGGCGTGAGGTCAGTCATGCGTCTTCCTCCGTGAAGGGCAGGCGGATCGTGGCGGTCGCGATCGCGGCAATGCCTTCGCCCCGGCCGACAAAGCCCATCTTCTCGTTCGTCGTCGCCTTCACGCCGACGCGGCCGGCGCCGATCCCGGCGATTTCGGCGATCCGCGCCCGCATGGCATCGCGATGCGGGCCGATCCGGGGTTCCTCGGCAATGATGGCGAGGTCGAGATTGACGATGACT
>JAFKJZ010000230.1 GCA_017305815.1 Hyphomicrobiales bacterium | reverse complement strand
CCTCGCGGTCGCGGTCGCCTTTCATGGCGGCCTGTTCAACATCGGCGGCGAGGGCCAGGTCTATCTCGGCGGTCTCGGCGTCGCCTTCGGCGCGCTGGCGCTGGACCGGATCATGCCCTGGTACATCACCGCCGTGGTGGCGACGGCCGGCGCCTTCGCCTTCGGCGCACTCTGGGCCTTCATCCCGGCCTGGCTGCAGGCGAAGCGCGGCAGCCACATCGTCATCACGACGATCATGTTCAATTTCATCGCCGCCGCGCTGATGGTCTACCTGCTGGTCAACGTCATCAAGCAGCCCGGCAACATGTCGCCGCAGACGCGTCTGTTCGAGGAAGGCGGCCAGCTGCCGAAGCTCGGCTGGCTGATGCAGGTGTTCGGCCTCGACATCGGCGCGGCGCCCTTCAACGTCTCGTTCCTGATCGCGCTGATAGCGGCCTTCGCGGTGTGGCTGCTGATCTGGCGCACCCGCTTCGGCTACGAGATCCGCACCATGGGGACGAATGCCACGGCGGCGGTCTACGCCGGCATTCCCTATGTGAAGACCGTCGTCGTCACCATGCTGATCTCCGGCGGCCTCGCCGGCATGATGGCGCTGAACCCGGTCATGGGCGACGCCGGCAAGCTGCAGATCGACTTCCCCGCCGGCGCCGGCTTTGTCGGCATCGCGGTCGCGCTGATGGGCCGCTCGCATCCGGTCGGCATCATCATCGCCTCGATCCTGTTCGGCGTGCTCTACCAGGGCGGCGCGGCGCTCGCCTTCGACATGCCCAACATCTCGCGCGAGGTGATCATCCTGATCCAGGGCCTGGTGATCCTGTTCGCCGGCGCGCTGGAGCACATGTTCCGCCCCGCCCTGATCGCGCTTTTCGCGCCCAAACCCAAGGCGGCGGCCCCGGCCGCCCGCGCGGCCTGAGGAGCGATCATGGACTTCGCCGATCTGATCCAGATTCTCGCCGCCACGGTCCGCCTTTCCGTGCCGCTGATCTTCACGGCCCTCGCCGGCCTCTATGCCGAGCGTTCCGGCATCTTCGACATCGGTCTTGAAGGCAAGATGCTGTTCGCGGCCTTCTCCGCCGCCTCGGTTGCGACCGTCACCGGCTCGGCCTGGCTCGGGCTCTTCGCCGGCATCCTGACCGGCGTGCTGCTCAGCCTGCTGCACGGCTTCGCCTCGATCACCCAGCGCGGCAACCAGATCATCTCGGGCGTCGCGATCAACTTCATCGCCTCCGGCCTGACGATCCTGCTCGGCAATGCCTGGTTCGGCCAGGGTGGCCGCACGCCGCAACTGCCCAATTCGGCGCGCTTCACCGAGATCACGCTGCCATTCGCTGCCGATATCGCGCCGATTCCGGTCCTCGGGCCGATCTATTCCGGGCTGATCTCGGGCCAGAATATCCTGGTCTATCTCGCCTTCCTGGCGGTGCCCTTCACCTGGTGGGTGCTCTACCGCACGCGCTTCGGCCTCCGCGTCCGCGCGGTGGGCGAGAACCCCGGCGCCGTCGACACGGCCGGCATCTCTGTCGCCTGGCTGCGCTACCGCGCGCTGATCTGCTGCGGCATCCTCGCGGGTTTCGCCGGCACCTATCTGTCGGTGGCGCAGTCGGCGAGCTTCATCCGCGAGATGTCGGCCGGCAAGGGCTATATCGCACTCGCCGCCCTGGTCTTCGCCAAGTGGAAGCCGCTCAACGTGCTTCTGACCTGCCTGCTGTTCGGCTTCCTCGACGCCGCCTCGATCCGCCTGCAGGGCATCATCCTGCCGGGCATCGGCGAAGTGCCGGTGCAGCTGATCCAGGCGTTGCCCTACATCCTGACCGTCATCCTGCTCGCCGGCTTCATCGGCAAGGCGATCCCGCCCAAGGCCGGCGGCGTACCCTATGTGAAGGAGCGCTAGAATGGACGACCAGATCAAGGCGGACCTGTTCGAACGAGCCCAGGCCGTTCGCATCAACGCGCATGCGCCCTATTCGAAGTTCATGGTCGGCGCGGCGGTGCTGACCGAGGACGGCAGCGTCTATGTCGGCGCCAATGTCGAGAACGCCAGCTATCCCGAGGGTTGGTGCGCCGAGACCTCGGCGATCGGCCAGATGATCGCCGCCGGTGTGCCAGGCGAGGGCCGCCGCATCGCGGCCGTCGTCGTCGTCGCCGATCGCGTCGATGGCGGCATCGTCTGCACGCCCTGCGGCGGCTGCCGCCAGCGGCTGAAGGAATTCTCGCATCCGAAGACGCAGATCCATTGTTCGGACCCGACCGGCAAGGGCCAGGATTTCACCATGGCCGAGCTGCTGCCGGCCGGCTTTTCCATGGACGAGCGGTTCTGATGTCGGCGCTCCGGGACGACGGCCGCGCCGCGGCCGCCGTTGTGCGCGAGCGGCGCGATGCGCCTTATCGCCTTGGCATCGTGCTCGGCTCCGGCCTTGGCCCGCTGGCCGACGCGGTCGTCGACGCCGTCCGCATCCCCTATGCCGAGTTGCCCGGCATGCCCCTCTCGAAAGTCTCGGCCCATGCCGGCACGCTTGTCGCCGGCAGGCTCGAGGGCGTCGACGTGCTCGTCTTCTCCGGCCGCTCGCACTTTTATGAATCCGGCGATGCGGGCGTCATGCGCAATGCCATCGGCATGCTGCAGGCGCTCGGCTGCGAGGGCGTGATCCTGACCAATGCCGCCGGCTCGCTCCGGCCCGAAATGGGGCCGGGTTCGCTGATGATGCTGGTCGACCACATCAATTTCTCCGGCGGCAACCCGCTGATCGGCGAGGAGACCGACGCCCGCTTCGTCGGCATGTCGACCGCCTATGATCTCGTCTGGCGCGCGAGCCTGGAGCGCGCCGCCAAGCGCGAGGCGATCGATCTGGAGAGCGGCGTCTACATGTGGTTCTCCGGCCCGTCCTTCGAGACGCCGGCCGAGATCCGCATGGCGCGCATCCTCGGCGCTGACGCCGTCGGCATGTCGACCGTGCCGGAGGCAATCCTGGCGCGCTTCTTCGGGCTCCGTGTCGCCGCCGTCTCCAACATCACCAATCTCGGCGCCGGCATGGCGGCGGGCGAGCTGTCGCATGAGGAGACTAAGGAGATGGCTCCCCTCGGCGCGAAGAAGCTCGAGAAGATCATCCGCCGGTTCCTCAGGGATCTGGAGGACTGACGAAGAGGGCCTCCATCTCTCCCATGGGGAGAGGTCAGCCCGCAGGGCCGGGTGAGGG
>JAFKJZ010000229.1 GCA_017305815.1 Hyphomicrobiales bacterium | reverse complement strand
CGTTCAATAAATTGTGATGCTTATCGTAGTCGAAGCTCACCAAAACACTGCGGTGGGATGGAGGCCAGATGGCGCCCGGGCTGCGACTCGCGTCAGCAGGCTGATGTCATCGGTTATAAAATGACGCCCTTATCACTTGGTGGGCCTCGATCTCGGGCGCGTGGTTGTCGCCGCGCCGCCTGGAGGGCTTTCGCCGAACGCCAGGCATCGGCGAATCGTGCTCCGGAAGCGACAACGGCGCCCGGAGGGGTGCCGGGCGCCGTTTTCAGAGAGCAGCGACTACGGGGAGGTCAGTAGTTTCCGTATTCGCCGTCACTCTCCGGGTGGGGATCGAAAGCGGTGATCCCCTGGTTCTGGCCGGTGTAGGTCACACCGACGTTCTGTCCGGGCAGAATGCCGTAGAGCACCGCCGGGTTGGTGAAGGTAAATGTCTGCCCCGATTGCAGCGTCAATGTGCCGTTGGCGACGTTGACGCTCGTGACCGAGCCTTCGACTTCTTCGGCGGCGTAGGCGGCGCCCGAGGCAAGGAGTGCGACGGACGCTGCGAAGAGAGCGAGATGGCGCATGATGAGGTCTCCAGTTCCTACCTTGTCAGGCCAGGGTCTGATGACTGTCCCCGAAGGAAAATCTCCGCCCGTCCCTGGTCATATCGGAAGATGGATGCGCCTCATCCGAACTCAATTCACAAGGAGTTCACTTGATTCTGCGCGTCGCCGGCGGGGTAGCCGGCTTTGCTGGCGTGTCTGGCTTCTGCCCTCGTTTCCGTTGGAGATGGCGGCTGGCTTCGCCATTCTCTGGGTCCGATCACGGTTTCGTGAAAGTCGCTTCTGCTGATAATAGCAAAGCTTACGATCAGTGCAAGTGATTGTGTCCCATGCTCATTCCCCATGCACCGTTCGCGCTTCCCGTCCGTCGCGCGAAGCTGGCGTTTGACGGGAGGCCGCCGGCTTTCTAGAACCGGGGCCAATCTTCGGGAGCGGTTCGCCCATGTCGCACAATACCTTCGGCCATCTGTTTCGCGTCACGACCTGGGGCGAGAGCCACGGACCCGCGCTCGGCGCGGTCGTCGACGGCTGTCCGCCGCGCATCGCCATCTCGGAAGCCGAGATCCAGGCCTGGCTCGACAAGCGGAAGCCGGGCACCTCGCGCTTCACCACCCAGCGCCGCGAGCCCGACGAGGTGCGCATCCTTTCCGGCGTCATGCCGCAGGAAGATGGCACGCTGTTGACCACCGGCACGCCGATCGCGCTCGAGATCCAGAACGTCGACCAGCGTTCCAAGGACTATGGCGACATCAAGGACCGTTACCGGCCGGACCATGCCGATCTCACCTACGACATCAAATACGGCATTCGCGACTATCGCGGCGGCGGCCGCTCCTCGGCCCGCGAGACGGCGGCGCGCGTCGCCGCCGGCGCGATAGCCCGCAAGGTTGTGCCGGGAATGAGCGTGCGCGGCGCGCTCGTCCAGATCGGCCCGCACAAGATCGACCGGTCGCGCTGGAACTGGAACGAGGTCGACCAGAACCCGTTCTTCTGCCCCGACGCCGAGACGGCGAAGGTGTGGGAGGAATATCTCGACGGCATCCGCAAGGCCGGCTCCTCGGTCGGCGCGGTGATCGAGGTGATCGCCGAGGGCGTTCCGGCGGGCCTCGGCGCGCCGGTCTATGCCAAGCTCGACCAGGATATCGCCAGCCTGCTGATGTCGATCAACGCCGTGAAGGGCGTCGAGATCGGCGAGGGCTTCGATGCCGCGGCGCTGACCGGCGAGGAGAACGCCGACGAGATGCGCATGGGCAATGACGGCAAGCCGCTGTTCCTGTCGAATCATGCCGGCGGCATCCTCGGCGGCATCTCGACCGGCCAGCCGATCGTCGCCCGCTTCGCCGTCAAGCCGACCTCGTCGATCCTGACGACGCGCCGCTCGATCACGGCGAAGGGCGAGGAAGTCGATGTCATGACCAAGGGCCGGCATGACCCCTGCGTCGGTATCCGCGCCGTGCCGATCGGCGAGGCGATGGTCGCCTGCGCCGTCGCCGACCACTACCTGCGCCATCGCGGCCAGAACGGCTGATCGGTCGCGGAGGAGACGGACATGAGCGTCGTGCGGGTCGGTGAATTCAGGGCGGCAGAGGGCAGGGCGGATGCGCTGGCGGATTTCCTCGCCTCGATCCGGCCGATCATCCTCGGCTCCGAAGGCGCGGTCTCCTGCGAGATACTTCGCGATCGGACGGACCCGGGCCGTTTCCTGGTGATCGAGCACTGGCAGACCACCGAGGCGCACCAGGCCTCGGTGAAGAACATCCCGCCCGAGATGTTCAAGACGGCGATGGCGCTGTGCGCCGAGCCGCCCAAGGGCAGCTATTTCGACGGCCTCGCCTGAGCGGCGGGGGAGCTGAAACGGTTGACGGACCGTTCACTGCACGGCGTTCTGATAAGCCCTATATATGATCCCATAGGCTTATCGGATCTGCACAGGACGTTTCGTTTTGCTCAAGCTTCAAACCATTGTCGCGTCGACCCGCCCGGGCCGCGCCGGTCTCTCGATCGGCACCTGGTTCAACGACGTCGCCGCGGCGCACAAGGACTTCCAGGCCGGACTGATCGACCTGAAGGCCGTCAACCTGCCGATGTTCGACGAGCCGCATCACCCGCGCATGCGCCAGTATGTGCACCAGCACACCAAGGACTGGAGCGCGACGATCGACGCGGCCGACGCCTTCGTCATCGTGATGCCGGAGTACAATCACGGCTTCACCGCCTCGATCAAGAACGCGCTCGACTATCTCTCGCATGAATGGGCCGACAAGCCGGTCGGCTTCGTCAGCTATGGCGGCGTCTCGGCCGGCACCCGCGCCGTGCAGCTTCTGAAGCCGGTCACCAGCGCGCTCGGCCTGGTCGCGGCCGGCGAGGTCAACATCCCGTTCTTCGCGCAGTACCGCAAGGACGACGCCTTCGCGCCGCCGGAGAGCTTCACCGATTCCGCCAACCTGATGCTGGACCGCATCGCCAAGGTTGGCGCCACGCTGAAGGCGGGCCGCAAGGAACTGGTCGCCGCCTGAGCGGCGGAGCCTTTGGGCGAATGAAAATGGCGGCCGATGGCCGCCATTTTTGTGTCAGGCTGTTCTTCACCTCTCCCTGAGGGAGAGGTCGGAGCGAAGCTCCGGGTGAGGGTTTAGGGAACCTCCGGATGAGGCTC
>JAFKJZ010000228.1 GCA_017305815.1 Hyphomicrobiales bacterium | reverse complement strand
CTTCGACGGCAGTCCCGTCGGTCAGGTGATCCTGATCGGCCAGGTCCCGGCGCGCATCGTCGGCATCGCCAAGCCGCAGCAGGGCGGCTTCGGATCGAGCCAGAACCTGTCGCTGTTCCTGCCCTACACCACCGTGCAGGCCCGCTTCCTCGGCAGCACGTCGCTGCGCAGCATCACGGTCCGCGTCGCCGACGATGTCGCGACGGACCTCGCCGAGGCCGCGGTCACCACCTTCCTGACCCAGCGCCATGGCACCAAGGACTTCTTCGTCCTCAATACCGACGACATCCGCCAGACCATCACCGCGACAACGGCGACGCTGACGTTGCTGGTCGCCTCGATCGCCGTGATCTCGCTGATCGTCGGCGGCATCGGCGTCATGAACATCATGCTGGTGTCGGTGTCGGAGCGCGTCTCGGAAATCGACGTGCGCATGGCGGCCGGCGCGCGGCAGGGCGACATTCTGCAGCAGTTCCTGATCGAGGCGATCCTGGTCTGCCTGATCGGCGGGCTGATCGGCATCGGCACGGCGCTCGGCTTCGGCGTCCTGTTCAGCATCTTCAGCTCGAATTTCAGCCTGATCTATTCAACCACCTCGATCGTCATGGCGTTCCTGTGCTCCAGCCTGATCGGCGTCGTCTTCGGCTATCTGCCGGCCCGCAACGCCTCGCAGCTCGATCCCGTCGTGGCGCTCACGAAGGGTTAGTCCAGCCCGTCGCGGCCTGCGATTTGCTTGGCATGGATGAGGTTCGGATCTTCGCGTGCGCACCACGCGTCGATCCGGGCCGGTCACGATGCCCGCAGATCGGACGACACAATGCCCAGAAGCGCCCCCTGCCTGATAAAGCAGCAACTGCCTATCACACCTGCTCGCTGCCGAGCTTGACGCGTGAGGCGGCCAGCGCATAGCTTTCGGGAAGCAGCGCCGAACCCGATATTGGGCGGCCAAGCTTCCTGCCTCGGCAGAGCGTCTTCTCCCCTTCTATCCGCTTACGATCGCGGAGGGCAAAAGCCCGGCATCGTGGCCTCCAGCTCGCTCAGCAGGAACAGCCATGGTCAAGAACGGCAAGACACACATCGACAGCCTGCGCGACGGTCGCTCGATCTATATCGACGGACGGCGCGTCGCCGATGTGACGACGGATCCCGCCTTTGCAAACGCGGTCGCGACCGCCGGCAGCTTCTACGATTTCCAGGCGGCGCCGGAAAACATCGAGGCGATGACCTTCCGCTCGCCGAAGACCGGCGAACAGGTCAGCCGCGGCTGGCAGCTGCCGAAGAACCATCGCGAGCTGGTGGAACGCCGCAAGGCGCTGGAGCAATGGGCCGGCCTGACCTGCGGCATGATCGGCCGCTCGCCCGACCACGTCGCCTCGACCTTCGCCGGCTTCCGCATGGGCCTCTCCGCCTTCCGCGACCATGACCCGGCCCGCGCCGACGCGCTCGAGGGCTATTACGACTACGCCCGCGACAAAGACCTCTACCTCTCCTACGTCATCATCAACCCGCAGTCGGACAAGGCGAAGACGGCGAGCGGCCAGCCGGACCCGCACCTCGTCGCCTCGATCGTCGACGAGGACAGCACCGGCATCACCATCCGCGGCGCCAAGATGCTGGCGACCAGCGGCGTGATGGCGAACGAGATGATGGTCTCGGGCTTCAACGCGCTGCAGGCCGGCGACGAGGCCTATGCCTTCACCGCCGCGCTGCCGATCGGCGAGAAGGGCCTGACGCTGATGTCGCGCCGCAGCTACGAGCAATCGGCGACATCGACCTTCGACTACCCGCTGTCGTCCCGCTTCGACGAAAACGACGCCGTCGTCCATTTCGACGATGTGAAGATCCCGTGGGACCGCGTCTTCGTCCACAAGGACCTGAAGATGGCGCAGGCGCAGTGGCACGACACGCGCGCGCACGTCTTCCAGAACTACCAGTGCATCATCCGGCTGATGGTGAAGGTGAAGTTCCTGCTCGGCCTCGCCCGCAAGATCGCCGAGCTCAACAACATCATCAACTATCCGCAGGTGCGCGAAACGCTGGGCCTGCTCGCTGCCAAGGTCAACAACATCGAGGCGCTCATCATCGCGATGGAAGCCTCGGGCGAATATTTCAACGGCTACTACGTGCCGAACCGCACCATCCTCTGCACGGCGCAGGTGATCGCGCAGACGACCTATCCCGAGATCGTCGAGGCGATCCGCACGCTCTCGGGCGGCGGTATGATCATGGTGCCCTCCTCGATCGCCGATTTCGAGACACCCGAGACGCGCGCCATCATCGAGAAGACGCAGCGTTCCGTCGTCACCGACGCGGTCGGCCGGGTCAAGCTGATGAAGCTTGCCTGGGACGCGGTCGGCTCCGAATTCGGCTCGCGCCACCTGCAATACGAGATGTTCTATTCCGGCCCGACCTTCGTCACGCGCGGCAACGCCTTCCGCTTCTTCGACTGGGACGGCGTCAAGGGCTTCGTCGATGAGTTCCAGGCGAGCTACGGCCTGCCGGAAAACCCGTCCCTGCTCTCGGCGGCCGAGTGACCGGCCATGAACGCACGTATTGCTGACCCGGCGGCGGAAATCCGTTCGCTCGCCTTCGTCGACCATGGACCGGCGCCGTTCCGGTTCTCCGAGACCGGGCCGCTCGCCGACCTGAGCTTCGCGGTCAAGGACCTGTTCGATGTCGCCGGCAGCGTCACCGCCTGCGGCAACCCCGACCGGCTGCGCGACGGCCAGCCGGCCGTCGCGACCGCGCCATCCGTGCTCGTCCCGCTCGTCGCCGGCGCAAGGCTGGTCGGCAAGACCCACACCGACGAAGTCGCCTGCGGCATGTTCGGGATGAACCCGCATTTCGGCACGCCGATCAATCCGAACGCGCCGGACCGCGCGCCGGGCGGCTCGTCGAGCGGCTCGGCCTCGGCCGTCGCCGCCGGCCTCGCCGATTTCGCGCTCGGCACCGACACGGGCGGCTCGATCCGCGTTCCAGCGAGCTTCTGCGGGCTCTATGGCCTGCGCACCACCTTCGGCCGCGTCTCGGTCGCCGGCATCATGGCGATGGCGCCGAGCTTCGACACGGTCGGCTGGCTGGCGCGTGATCCGAAGACGCTGCGACGTGTCAGCGAGGCCTATTTCGGCGCCATAGGACCGCAGGCCGCGCCACGCATGATGATCGCCCGCGACGCCTTCGACATCCCCGTCAACGGCATAGGC
>JAFKJZ010000227.1 GCA_017305815.1 Hyphomicrobiales bacterium | reverse complement strand
CGAAATCCTCGAGCGCATCGCCCCGCTCGAGGAGCCGCACCATCGTCTCGGCCCGGAGCAGCGGCTCGGACGAACCCGACTTCATCGACAGCGAGAAGGCTACCACCGGCGGCGCGGCGCTGACAGAGATCAGCGAGGACACAGTCATCGCGACGGGCCGCTCGCCGGGATCGGCGGTGATCACGGCCACGCCGGCAGGATGGCGGCGGAAGGCCTCGCGGAAGGCGTTGGTCATCGGGTGCAGGCTCATCGACGGGTCTCTCTCGCAGCAGGAAAAGGGGGCCGGGCGGCAGGACCGCCCGGCCCTTCGAACTACTTCTTCTCGATCAGATCGTAGAACTGCCAGACGCGGTTGTTCCAGCTGCCTCCGAGATCGCGGCCGGCCGACGTCACGACCGACGGAGCGATGGTGAAGTGGTTGGCCGCCACCATCATCTCACGGAAGGTGCGCTGGATCACGCCCGCGCGCAGCGAGGCGCCGCCGCCGGCGCGATAGGCGAAGTTGCAGACGTCGACGCCGACCTCGTGGATCTCCGACTTGGCGAGGTGCACCAGGCTGATCTGATGGGTCGAGACGCTCTCGCCGGCCTCGACCGTCGCCTCGATGCCGCGCCAGACTTCGAAGACGAAGGCGCGGGCGGCGCGGTAGCGGGCCTCGGCCCGGCCGTAGTCATACCAGAACTTCTCGCTCTCGCCGATCAGGCCGGCGCGGCCCGACTTGGCGCGGGCGAACTTGGCGATCTCGTCGAGCATGCGGCGGCCGGTGCCGAGCGCCCAGCCGGTATGGCCGATGGCGGCGAGGCCGACGACGCCGAGGCTGAAGAACTCCTTCTGGCGCAGCGGCGGCGCGGTCAGGATCGGGAAGACGAGGTCGTCGGCGATGAAGACGTCCTCGGCCGCATAGTCGATGCTGCCGGTGCCGCCGAGGCCGAGCACGTCCCAGTTGCCGAGTTGCTTGTGCTCGGAGATCGGCGCGTGGGCGCACATGACGATGACGTTGCCGTTGGCGTCCTTGGCCGGCTTGCCGGTGCCGTCGTCGACGAAGGCGGCGCTATGCGAATAGGTGGCGTGGCTGAAGCCGCTGCCATAGCTCCACTTTCCGGTCAGGCGATAGCCGTCCTCGACCTTCTTCAGCATGCCGAGCGGCGCGCCCTGCCCCGAGAAGCGGTTGTCGGTGCCCGGCGCGAACAGCCGCTCGACGGCGCTGTCGGGCAGGAAGGCGGCCGACATCGCGCCGATGCAGCAATGCACCATCGAAACCCAGCCGGCGGAGCCCGAATGCCAGGTGATCGCCTCGAGCAATTCGAGCGCCTGCGTCGGCGGCAGCTGCGCGCCGCCAAGGCTCTCGGCCGCGAAGACGTGCGACATGCGAAGCTGCTTCAACGCCTCGAAGGTCTCCGGCGTCAGTTCGCCGTTCTTCTCGTCGGCGTCGGCATTGGCTTCGAGGATCGGGCCGATCTCGGCGATCTTCTTCAGCAGGTCGCGATAGTCGACCGTCGTGCCCCAGGGGCTGTGCTTGATGGGCTTGTTCATGAACTTTTCCTCCACTTTGAAATCGGTTCAGCCGGCGAGGAAATCGCCGACCTGGGTCAGGGTCCCGGGCTTTTCCTGCATGACGAAGTGACCGGCGTCCTCCACCAGGATCAGCCTCGCGTCCGGCAGGGCGTCGACGAAGAGCGGCGCCTGGCTGGCCGGCAGAAGGCGATCCTCCTCGCCCCAGACGACCAGCGCGGGATTGTTGATGCGTCCCAGGAAACGCCGCAGGTTCGGGTGCCCCATGCCGAAGGGCGCAAGCAGGCGGCCGAGCGTCTCGCCCTCGCGGGCGCGGTCGGTGCCGAACGCCTCGGCGAAGGCGGCATCCGAGCCGTCCGGGAAGTAGCGGAGCGCCACGGAGACGTCATGCGCCAGATAGGCCGGCAGGTCCTGCGGCGCGAGCGCGCCGAGATTGGTGAAGCCCATCAGGTGCGGCTTCTCCTCAAGGTCCAGCGCGTCGAGCAGGTCGAGATAGTGAACGACCATGTCGGACATGCCCGCGACATGCGGCGCGGCGCCGGAAAAGCCGAAACCCGGATGGCTGGCGCAGAGTACCCGGAAGCGGTCGGCGAGGCCGGCGGCGAAGTCGAAGCCTTCCAGCGTCGAAGCGCCATGCAGGAAGAGGATCGGCTTGCCCTTGCCGATCGCCTTGATCACCGTCCTGGTGCCACCGACGTCATATTCGAGCGTCTCGAATGAAACGGCCATGTTCATACCTCCTCAGACAAATTCCGGTTGGATCAGCACCTTGCACTGGGTCGTGCGACGGCGAAGGCTTTCGAAGATCTGCGGCACGGGCGACAGATCGATACGGTCGGTGATCAGCCCCTGCGGCGCGAACGGCCCGCCGCGCAACGCGTCGAGCGCGACGCCGAATTCGCTGCGCTGGTCGAAGAAGACCGAGAAGAGCAGGTTCACTTCCTTCGACAGGGCGACGAACGGATCCCATTCGTCGCCGCCGATGCAGAGACCGACGCCGACCACCGTGCCCTGCAGGCGAACGGATTCGACCGCCTTGCCGAGCAGGCCGCGCTTGCCGACGCATTCGAAGACGATGTCCGGCGCGCCGCCGCAGGCATCGGCGAGGTTCTCGCTAAGGCGCTCGCCCGAAAGGACGAAGCCCGTCGCGCCGAGCGCCAGAGCCCGCTCCCGCTGGTGTTCATGAATGTCGGCGACAACCACATGCGACGCGCCCATCCGCCGCGCCCAGAAGGCGACGAGCAGGCCGATCGGCCCCGCGCCGATGATGGCGACGCGGTCGCCAGGCTTCATGCCCGAACGGACGATGCAGTGGAGCGCGACCGAAAGTGGCTCGGCCAGAGCACCATCCTCGAGCGGCACGTCATCGGGCAGGATCCGGCACTGGCGCGCCGCGACCGTCGCATATTCGGCATAGCCGCCGCCGATCAGAACCATCTCGGCGCAGCGCGCCGGATCGCCACGACGGCAGGAGGCGCAATGCCCGCAGCCGCGCATCGGCACGACGGCGACACGATCGCCGATGCGGAGATCGGAAACCTCCGAACCGACGGCGACGACATCGCCGGCGAATTCATGGCCGAGCACGAAGCCCGCGCCGATGCCGAACGGCACCGGGTCCTCGGTGATGTGCAGGTCGCTGCCGCAGATGCCGCAGGCGGCGACGCGCAGGACGACCTCGTCCGGAGCCGGAGCCGGGTCCGGCACGCTGCCGATCCGCAGCGGACTGCCAACCGTGTCGAAAATGGCCGCTTTCATGAAACTCCCTCCTGTCAGCGGTTCGGATCGACGAGCTTGCGCCGGATCGGGAACCATGGCGCATCCCATCGTTTCGAGATCAGGCCCCAGATCCCGGTGCGCGCGTAGAGCGCGACCAGCAGCGTCATGACGCCGAGGACGACGAAATAGGTGGCGCCGTACTCGCCGAAATAGCGATCCGCGATGAAGAAGATCAGCGCGCCAATCAGCACCCCCTCGATCGAGCCGATGCCGCCGACCATGACGATGAAGATAGCGACGTTGGCCCACATCGGGTCGAAGGCCGAGCCGGGCGTGATGCGCAGCTGCGCCATGAAATAGATCGCGCCGGCAAGGCCGCAGCCGACCGCCGAGGCGACGTAGATCAGGAAGCGGAGCTTGGCGACGTTGACGCCCTGGCTGGCGGCGGCGACCGGGTTGTCGCGCATGGCGATCAAGGCGAGCCCGTAGCGCGAACGCAGCAGCCAGTAGCTGCCGCCCACCGTCAAGAGCAGCATCCCGGCGCAGAGCAGCGACATGGCGAGGTTCCGCTCGAAGGCGGAATAGTCCTTCATCACCCGCAGCGACATGCCGGCGCCGGCATTGACGAGCGGCAGGTTGGAGCAGACCAGCCGGAACACCTCCGCCACCACCCAGGTGCCGATCGAGAAATACGGCCCGTCGAGCCGATGCAGCAGCAGGTAGATCGGCACGGCCAGCACGGCCGGCACCAGCAGCGACAGGAACACCGCCAGGAACGGATTGATGCCGAAGGTCTGCGCCAGCACGAAGAGCGCATAGCCGGCCGCGCCCATGAAGGCCTGCTGGCCGACGGACACCAGACCGGCATAGCCGGCGAGCAGGTTCCACATCTGCGCGACGGCGATGTAGCAGCAGAGGATGAGGATCGACCGGATCGTGCCGGTCGACGCCCACCACGGCATGGCGGCGACCGCGACCACGCCCAGCACCGCGAGCGTCATGGCGATGCGGCCGGACGAGGTCTGGCGCTGGACCAAGACGTCGGGAGCCTCGGAGACGGCATAGGGAATTGCACTCATGTCGATGCCTTTCCGAACAGGCCCTGCGGGCGGGTCGCCAGCACGATCAGGAAGACGATGTGGCCGGCGAGCACGCCGAAGCCCGGATCGATGCGGAAGCCAATGGCCTGCGAGATGCCGAGGACCATCGAGCCGAGGAAGGCACCCCAGACGGCGCCCATGCCGCCGATGATCACTGCCTCGAAGGCATAGATCAGCTGGGCCGGACCATCGGCCGGCGCCACGGTCGAGCGCAGCGACTGGAAGACCGCCGCGAAACCGAGGATGCCGACCGCTACCGCCGTCGCCAGCGCATAGACGGCGCGCGGGTTGATGCCGGTCATCGCAGCCGCCTCGACATCGGCCGAAGCGGCGCGGAGCGCGCGGCCGAAGCGGGTGTGCTTCAGCATCATGTCGACGCCCCAGGTCAGGCCGGTGGCGACCGCGAGCACGATCAGCGGCAGCAGGCCGACATAGATGCCGCCGATCTCGATCGACTGGCTCTCGATGCCGTGGCCCGGCAGCGAGCGGCTGTTGGCCGACCAGATCTGCAGCATCAGGTTCTGCAGCGCGATCGACAGGCCGAAGGTGGCGATCAGCGACGGCAGCGGGTCGCTGCCGACGACCTTGTTGAGCACCAGCTTCTGCAGCGTCCAGCCGAGCAGCACCGCGAGCGGCACCAGCGCGATCAGCACCGGCAGCGGCCCCCAGCCCCAGGCGGAGGCCATGGAGATGCCGATGAGCGACAGCAGGATCACGAGGTCGCCATGGCTGATGTTGACGATCCGCATCACGCCGAACATCAGCGCCATGCCGAGCGCATATTGCGCGTACATGCCGCCGAGCAGGATCCCCTGCACCAGGGCGTCAAA
>JAFKJZ010000226.1 GCA_017305815.1 Hyphomicrobiales bacterium | reverse complement strand
ATCCTCGGCGATCCAGCCCCGCTCCATGTGCTTGAGCAGCAGCCCGACCAGGGGGCCGCGATCGACGCCGAGTTCGACGACGTCACGGCCGGACAGGGGAAAGGTCGGAATCGCCCATTCCAGGGCGGCAACCCCGCGCGATGCGACGTCATCCGCGGCAAGCCTTCCCTTCGCTCCGGCGAGCGCCAGGCCATCGAGAAACGCCGCCGTTCCGATCCGGTAGAGCGCCGCGTGATCGCCCTCGGCCGGGATCGACGCCGCCTCCAGGCCCGCCGCCAGCGCGGCGCGCATGCGGGTTCGCTCGGCGTTGGAGAGACGGAAGCGCTGGGCGATGCGATCGACATCCTCCTGCACGCGCCCGAACAGCACCGCGAGGCGCAGCGGCGCCGATGCCGGCTCGCCGCGCTCGAACGTCGGCAGCCGCGAAAAGGCGACGAGATCGCCGACACCGGCGGCGATCAGAGGCAGGATGCCGCTCTCCTGCATGACGGCGACGGTCGGGACCGCGCCTTCGGCGATGACCAGCCGACGCATTTCCTGGCCGACCCGCTCGGCCGAGCGCTCGGCCAGGTCGTGGCGCGCGCGGATCGTCGCCGAGAGCCCCCCCGCGTCGGGAACGCCGGCGCCATAGGCGGCATGGAAGCGGAAGAAGCGCAGCGCCCGCAGCCGGTCCTCCGCGATCCGGCGCTCGGCCGAACCGATGAAGCGCACCCGGCGCGCCGCGATGTCGGCGAGCCCGCCGACCGGATCATGCAGCCTTCCGTCGAGATCGACCGACAGCGCGTTGATGGTGAAGTCACGCCGCTCCGCATCGGCCTGCCAGTCGCGGCCGAAACGCACGACGGCGCGGCGACCGTCGGTCTCGACATCCTCGCGCAGCGTCGTCACCTCGACGACGTGGCGATGGCCGATGACCGTCACCGTGCCGTGCTCGACGCCGGTCGGCGCGACCTTCAGTCCCGCCGCCTCGGCTCGCGCGATCACCGTCTCCGGGGGGGCGGTCGTAGCGACGTCGACATCGGCGAGCGGCAAACCCATCAGCGTGTTGCGCACGGCCCCGCCGATGACCCGCGCCTCCTCGCCATCCGACGAGAGCAGGCCCAGAACCTGGCTCACCAGCGGATCCGCAAGGAATCCGGCGTCGCGTAGATCCGGCGCGCTCAATCGAAGCCGCCTGGGACGAGCTTGCCGTCCCGGAACTCGGCCGGATGATATGTCGTGCCAACGCTGCCGCCGGAGAAATGCACCAGCCCGAGCACCGCGATCAGCACGAGGACGACGCCGGCAGCCGACAGCCGCGACAGCACCGGATAGGACCAGTCGTCCCGCCGCAGGGCCTGTCCTGGCGCCAGTTGCCGCCAGCCGGCATAGACCAGAAACGGCGCCAGGAAGCACAAAAGCGTAATGGCGAGAAATCTCAGCATCTACCGAAAGAGTCTCTCATAGAGACCGCGGATGATCCCGGCGGTCACGCCCCAGATATGGTGCTCGTCATATGGCATTTCGTAGAGCGAATGGCGAACTCCATCGAATTCCCGGCTGATCGTCTGGTGGTTTTCCGGCGTCATCAGGAAAGAGAGCGGTACTTCGAAGGTGGCGTCAACCTCGCCGGGGTTCAGCACCAGATGATGATCGGGCGCCACCCGCGCCACGATGGCGGTGATGCGATAGCCGGTGCCGGCGATATAGGGGTCGAGCGCGCCGATCGGATCGACCAGCCCGGGATCGAGGCCGATCTCCTCCTGCGCCTCGCGCAGCGCGGCCGCCGTCGCGTCCGCGTCGGTCGGATCGATCTTGCCGCCGGGAAAGGCGATCTGGCCGGGATGCTTGCGCAGTTGCATCGTCCGACGGGTCATCAGCACCGTCGCCTCGCTGCGCTCGACCACCGGAATGAGCACCGCCGCCTCGCGCCAGACGAAGCCCTTGGGAGGCACGAACTCCGGGTTGATCACCGGCTCCCTCGGAAGGGCGACGAGCGGATGATCGAGCGGCCGCAACAGCTTGCGCGCCCTGGCGAAGAAATGGTCCGGCCGGAACGGATCGTCGGAATCGAGCTGCGTCACGGCGTCACCGACGCTTCTGCCCGGCCAATAACGAAGAAGTGACCGGCCGAAAGGAGGCCGATCTCATCGCCCCGCTGCTCGAAATGCCGGGCCAGTTCATGCACCACCGGCCGCGCAAGCCGCGCCTCGAGCCCGCCACGGACGAGCACATAGGGAACCAGGCCGTCGTCCGACGCATCGGTGGCGATGCGCAGCGGATGTTCGGCATCGACCGTGACGACGTCGCCGACATTGGTGCGCAGAATCAGCCTTTGCGCCTCCCCTTCCCCGTCGATGGCCATCTCCACGACGATGAAAGGCACGTCTTCCACCGTGATCGTCAGCTTTTCGGCCGGGGTGACGAGAACATGGCTGCCATCGGGCTCGCGCCGGAGCACGGTGGAGAACAGCCGGACCAGCGCCTCGCGCTGGATCGGCCGCCCCTCGTGATGCCAGCCGCCCTGATGGTCGATGCGAATGTCGCTGGCGCCGCAATGGGCCGGATTCCAGAGATGGACCGGAGCGGGGCCGCGCAAGCCGCCGGCGCGCTCGATCAGTCCATCGAGGGCCGAACCATGCGCCGAAACGTCCTCGGCCTTGGTTTCGCCCTGCTTTGTCACTGACATGCTAAGTATCATCCTTCCGTGCAGGGCGGTGCAGCCAGAGGCTGACGACGCCATGCCGGTCGTGCGAAGATTGTACGCGGATCGAGTCACTCGATCTCGTCGCGACCGTAACCGAAACTATATGGGCCGATATGAGCGCGTTCAATCAGACCTCCATCGCCGACATCAATCCGGGACGCACGATCGCGGAAGCCGACGCGGCGGTCGCCACCATCAAGGCGGCCCGCGAGGCGATCGGCAAGGTGATCTACGGCCAGGAAGCCGTCGTCGAGCGCGTGCTGGTGACGCTGCTTTCGGGCGGCCACGGCCTGCTCGTCGGCGTGCCCGGCCTCGCCAAGACCAAGCTGGTCGAGACGCTCGGCATCGTGCTCGGCCTTGAGGAGCGCCGCGTCCAGTTCACGCCCGACCTGATGCCGTCCGACATCCTCGGCTCCGAGGTGATGGACCAGGACGAAAGCGGCCGCCGCTCGTTCCGCTTCCTGAAGGGCCCTGTCTTCGGCCAGCTCCTGATGGCCGACGAGATCAACCGCGCCAGCCCGCGCACGCAATCCGC
>JAFKJZ010000225.1 GCA_017305815.1 Hyphomicrobiales bacterium | reverse complement strand
CCAGCATCGCCCGCATGGAGAATTCGCTGCTGTAGCCCTCGATCAGCGCCGTGCCGGCGAGATGCAGGGCGACGGCGACGATGAGCGCGCCGAGGACGCGAGCCTGGTCACTGGTCAAGCGCGCCATCTAGCTCACTCCCCGCATGCGTCCGAGCCAGCGGTCCTGCAAGGCCGTCAGCACGATGGCGATGACGAGGATCGCGCCATAGGCGATCTGCAGGACGAAGGTCGAGAAGTTGAAATAGGTCAGCGCGCTCTGCAGCAGGAAGATGTCGATCGCGCCGATGGCGGCGCCGAGTAGGCCGCCTCGCCCGCCGGCAAGGCTGACGCCGCCAAGCGCCACGGCCGAGATGGCGATCAGCGTGTAGGTCGGGCCGATCGACGGGTCGGCCGAGCCGATCAGCGCCGTCATCATCAGCCCCGCGACGCCGGCGAAGACGCCGGTGATGACATAGGAGAGGAAGCGCACCAGCGTCACCGGGATGCCGGCCGTATAGGCGGCGCGGTCGTCGCTGCCGACCGCCATCAGGTGGTCGTAGTAAGGCAGGCGGCGGATGCCGATCCAGATCAGGAAGACGGCGCCGAGCGGCAGGATTGACAGCGGCCCGCCGAGCGATTTCAGCCAGGCCGGAACCGTGCCGGTCGGCGCCGGCAGAATGGTGAGCGTCGTGCCGACCAGCAGCAGATAGGTGCCGAGCGTCGCGACGATCGGCTGGATGCGCAGGATCGTCGCCAGGAAGCCGTTCAGCGCGCCAATGGCGGCGCCGATCAGGACGGCCGCCCCGACGACGATGAGGGGCGAGGTCAAGCCCAGCTTCTGCGCCAGCACCAGCACGACGATGGCGTTGACGAAGCCCATGATCGGGCCGACCGAGATGTCGATGCCGCCGCGGCCGCCGAGGATCGCCGGCGCCGAGGCGATCGCCGCGCCGACCAGCGGCGCCGCGAGGCCGATCAGCGTGCCCCAGGCGCCCGGCGCGAAGCGGGCCGGATTGATGACGATGTTGATCGCGAGCAGGATGACGAACAGGATCGGCGCGAAGCCGGTCTGCCGCCAGATCGCCTTCAGGGCCGAGGCCCGGCGGGTGGGTTGCGAGGTTGCGATCGCCGTCATGCTGCGCGCCCGAACATGGTGGAAATGATCCGCTCGGACGAGCGCCCTGCCCCTTCCAGCGAGGCGGCGAGCTCCTGCTCGCGGAAGACGAGGATGCGGTCGCAGAGCACCAGAGCCTCCTCGATCTCGGTCGAGAGGATCACCAGCGCCATGCCCTCCGCCGCCAGTTCGCGGAAGACGGCGTAGAGCACGCGCCGGGTGGCGATGTCGACGCCGCGCGTCGGGTCGTTCAGGAGCAGCACGTCCGGCTTGTGCGCCAGGGCGCGGGCGAGCAGCACTTTCTGCTGGTTACCGCCGGAAAGCGTGGTGATCAGGCGACCGGGCTCCGGCGCCACGATCGAGAGGCGCTCGCGGTAATAGTCGTAGCGCTTTCGCCGCTCGGCGGCGCTGATCAGGCCCAGCTTGCGGTCGCGTCCGACGGTGG
The DNA here is from genome assembly GCA_017305815.1 of Hyphomicrobiales bacterium. Lineage (GTDB taxonomy): Bacteria > Pseudomonadota > Alphaproteobacteria > Rhizobiales > Kaistiaceae > Kaistia > Kaistia nematophila. The sequence goes on along the minus strand of JAFKJZ010000225.1, from coordinate 1,701 downwards.
CGATGGCGAAGTTGTCGAGGATCGACATCGACGGGAAGATGCCGGTGGCGCGACGGTCGCGCGGCAAATAGGCGATGCCGCTTCGAACCGCCTGCCGGAAGCTCCGTATCTCGCGCCCGCCGGCCAGGACCTCGCCGGCGACGGGTGGGCGCAGGCCGGCCAGCGTTTCGATGAAGGCATCCTGGCCATGGCCGTCGAGGCCGGCAAGGCCGACGATCTCGCCGCGCCGGATCGTCTGCTCGAACAGAACCGCGCCCGGCTTCAGCGACAGGCCGCGTACGGAAAGCGCGACGGCGGCGTCAGCCATGGTGCAACTCCCGCGCGGTATCCGGCGCCATCAGCGCGAGCAGCTCATCCGGCACGAGTTCGCCCTTCTCCAGAGTCTTCACCACCTGACCGCTGCGCAAGACCGTGACGCGGTCGGAAAGGCCGGTGACCTCGTCCATCCGGTGGGTGATGAACAGGATCAGGCAGCCATCCGCCGCCAGCCGCCGCATCAGCGCGAACACCGCCTCGCGATCAGCGAAATCGAGCGCGGCGGTGACCTCGTCGAGGATCAGCACGCGGGGTTTGCGAGTCAGCGCCCGGGCGAGCACGATCAGCTGTTGCGCCGCCAGCGGCACCTCGCCGGCCGGCTCGTCGAGCGGCACCCGGGTCACCGCGAATTCGGACAGGACGCTGCCGGCGAAGGCGCGACGCTCGCCACGCGGCACGCGGCGGCGAAGAAGGCCGTCATAGCCGAGCAATATGTTGTCGGCGACGCTGCGGTCCGGCGCGATCAGCACTTCCTGGAAGACGGTAGCGAAGCCGGCGGCGCGGAAATCGGCGGGATCGCGACCGGCGATCCTGCGGCCCTCGAAGGTGATGCTGCCGCGATCCGGCGTGACGATGCCGGAGAGCAGCTTGACCAGCGTGCTCTTGCCCGAGCCGTTCTCGCCGAGAATGGTGTGAATGGTGCCGGGCGCAAAATCGAGGGTGGCGCCGTCCAGCGCCACCGTCTCGCCATAGCGCTTGGAGAGATCGCGGATCTCCAGCATAGACCGTCATTCCCCCGATGCGCATTCAGGCGGGCGCCGGCCGTGGCCGCCCGCTCGTCAGAGAACCACGCCGATAGCCGGGTTTGAAACGGCCACCGGCGTGTGTCGCCTGTCCGTGATCCTACTTGGAGCAGGGATCCGGCGTCTGGGCGTAATCGAACAGCTGCGTATGCGCCGGCTTGGCGAAATAGGCGTCCATCAGCTCTTCCGGCATCGGGTCCTGAGGCGCGACGGGGAAGATCGAGACGGCGTCCTTGGTCATGCACTCGCGATGCCATTTGCCGAGTTCGTCCGGCTTCACGGCCGGCACCGGGATCATCAGGATGTTCAGCTTCGGCTGCTGGCCTTCGAGCACGCGGACGCCGACGCGGAACAGGGTCTGCGCCGTCCAGGACGGCATCAGCGCGCCGCCGGTGAAGCGGAACGTGTCCTGGTTATCCTTCCAGAAGCCGAGCGCATCGCCGGAGATCGAGCCGGAGACGACCGGGATCGGCCGGCCAGCCTGCTTGAACGCCTCGGCGACGATGCGCGACTCCGAACCCGAGGTCCAGACGCCCGCGATCGGCTGCGGCGTGGTGGCGAGCACCTGCAGCGTCACCGTCTTGGTGACGTTGGGCGACCAGTTTCCGTTGACGTCGCGGATCACCTTGACGTCGGGCGCCTC